>DASSWV010000184.1:0-5049 GCA_035704545.1 Pelobium sp. | reverse complement strand
TGCGCCGTCGTTTGCGAAATTTGAATTGGTTAGTGCGCCTTTCAAATTTACGTCAACCTTCAAATGGTTTTCAAAAAACTCTGGAGATACGCCGATAGAAGCCGATGCTCTTCCAAATTTATCTGTCAAAAGTAAACCTTGTTGCTGTAAGTATCCACCGGAAATACGGTAAGGGACGCCATATTGGGTTCCAGAGACACTAATGTTGTTATCCGTTGTAATCGCATTTCTGTAGATCTCATCCTGCCAGTCAGTGTTTGAAGCGCCTAACAGGTCGGTGTAACTTTTACCGTTATCATAAGTGGCAGAAGGGTTTGCATTTACATAATCCCTAATTTGCTCTGCAGACAATACGTCAATGGTATTTCCTATTGTTGCGATGGAGTTATTGGTGCTGAAATTGAACTTTGGCTTACCCGATGTTCCTTTTTTGGTAGTGATTAAGATTACTCCATTTGAAGCTCGTGACCCATAAATTGCGGTTGCGTTGGCATCCTTAAGAACCGTGAAAGTTTCAATATCATTTGGATTGATTAACGATAGCGGACTTGGCGCATTATTAATGCTGTTACCACTAAACGGCACACCATCTACTACAATTAAAGGATCATTACTAGCATTCAAAGATGCGCCACCTCTAATTCTGATGGTACTTGCACCACCAGGCTGACCGCTATTTTGCGTAATGGAAACGCCGGCCACTTTACCTTGTATAAGTTCTGCGGGTGTAGCTATAGTTCCCTTTCTAAAATCTTTAGAATTAACCGTAGCCACAGAGCCGGTTAGGTTTTTACGTTCTGCAGTACCGTAACCGATAACTACTAACTCATTTAATAGCGTTGAGCTTGGTTTTAGCTGAAAGTTTAAAATTATATTGCCGTTCACTGTTACGGTTTGGGTCATTGTTTCATAACCTACAAAACTTACCGAGATAATTTGCGAACCACTTAAATCTTTTAAGCTGTAATTTCCGTTGGCACCTGTAGAGGTAGAAATCTTTTTTTGAACCACGGTAACGGCCGCTCCCGGTAATGGAAGGTTATTTTCATCCACTACCTTACCGGTGAGAGATCCTCCTTGTCCATGTGCGTTTATTGCCAATAAAAGCATCAGCAAAAAAAGGCCATGTTTCAACATGTAACTTTTTTTCATTTTTTCTATGATTTTTGGTTTATAATTGAGTGCTTAATATTTCTATTTTTACACATACCCAATGTACAAAGCATTTCATTAAAAAAAAGTTTTTCCCCAAATATTTTTATTTGTTTGTTTTCTTTGAGGAAATCCACTCCTCGGGTTATCTAAATTTTTCCTATTAAACAAACTTAAAAAACTATTATACAATACTTTACAAAAAAAATATTTATATATAAGTGTACCCAATACACACTGCTGAAAAACCTATTTTTTAGGGAACGTTCCCTAAAAATCTGGTCTTTTTATCGGGAACGTTCCCTAGTTTTTATAGAAATTCTGCGTAAATCACACTAAGTCAGGAAATTTTTTGATTTTTTTAAGGCTTCAAAAAATGAGATTTTTAGGCACTTTTTGTAGAGCTTCTATGAATGATTTTTGACTTTAACACAATCTCTTCTTTGCTATTAGAGCCAAATGTATTATCAAACAAAATATCAAACAATAGTTTTGCTGCCAAACTGCCAATTTCTGTTGCCGGTTGTGTAATTGTTGTAAGCGAGGGGTTTAACAAGGGTGCAATTTCTAAACTAGAAAAGCTAATTATTTTCAATTGATTAGGAATATTAATTTTCAAATCATGGCAGGCATAATACGCAGCAAATGCCAGGCGCTCAACCGATGCAAAAATACCATCCAAATTCAGCGTTGTTAACGCGGCCTTTACAATAGGGTCATTTTCTTCATAACTGTTAGAGCAGTTGATAATCAAATCGGCACTAAACTCAATATGATGTTTGGCAAGTGCATCTAAATATCCCCTTTCTCGTGTTTTACCAATCGATAAATCGTTTTTAACCACCAAATAGCCAATACGCTTACAACCTTGTTCAATCAAATGTTCAGTTGCTATAAAACTGCTATCATAATCATCTGTGACAATTTTTGGCGTATTTACGTCGTCGTAAACTCTATCAAACTGAACCATCGGCAACCTTCTTGCGCCAAATTCATTTAAATAACTGTGGTTCTCAGCTTCGCCAGAAACAGATATGATAATCCCTTCTGCCCTACCGTTGTGCAAATGCTTAATCACATCTACCTCTTTTTCAAAATCATCGTCTGTAGCATATACCAAAATATTGTATCCCTTCCGTCTGGCAACTTGTTCAATACCATGAATAGCCTGTGAAAAATAATTATTGGCCAGCTCGGGAACAATTACCGCTATCGTTTTGCTTTTTTGGTCACGCAGGCTACTTGCATAGTGGTTAGGTTGATAATTTAACTCCTTCGCTTTTGATAAAATTAAGTCTTTGGTTACTTGCTTAATTCCGCTGTTATTCCTAAATGCCCTTGAAATGGTTGAGGTAGATAGATTTAACGCTTCCGCTAACTGTTTAATATTAATACCTGCCATGTTTTCTTAAGTTTTATTTGATCAAATATAGTGTATAAAAAATCTGAACTAAAAATCGTAAATATAAAATATAGGCTAAAGCTGTTGATTTCCGTTATTCAAGCAAACATCTATTCTTTAAATTACCAAAGAGAGCCTGTTTAAAATTTATCTAATAATTTGTTTATACTTGCTTTCGGCTACAAAACGTAAATTTTTTTCTTTTATGTTTTTAGCGGATCCCAAGAGTGCTAAGGCAATTTCCGAGAGCTTCGGGCTATCTCTACAAAATTTCCTTCCTTAGCTCAAAAAATTCATCATCATTTTCACAATACAAATTTGAATAAGCGCTAATATGCACACCACCTTAATAATGTAACAATACTCTGCAGATGAAGTACTTTTTAAGTTAAAAACTGATTACGTCTACACTTTAAGTTGGACTGGTCATTAAATATTTAAATAAATTCTCCACCCCTATAAAACGGTACATGCTTTGTTTAAAAAAATTATGAGTCATTACTTTTTGCTGTTTACACTGGTTGGGTTAATTGCTTTGAGCATGGCGTGGATTCCTGCCTTGAGCAAAAAAGCAAAAATTTCATACGCAATTCCATACCTTTTAATTGGAATCATTCTCTACCTCATTTTTCCCGGCATACTTCCTCTGCCAGATCCAAAAGCAAATGAAACAGTTACTATCCACGTAACTGAAATTATAGTGATCATAAGCTTAATGGGCACCGGAATTAAAATTGACAGTAAGTTTTCCTTATCAGCGTGGAAAACTCCTTTAAGGCTAGTTTTTGTGGCAATGATCATCTGTATAGCAGTAACTGCTGTATATGGGAAATCGTTTTTAGGACTTGATTTAGCATCAGCAGTTTTACTAGGTGCAGTGTTAGCGCCAACTGACCCAGTACTTGCTTCGGATGTACAAGTTGGCCCTCCGAATGAAAAATCGGTGTCTGAAACCAAGTTTTCTTTAACTGCGGAAGCAGGCATGAACGATGGAATGGCTTTTCCGTTTACTTGGCTGGCCATTACGCTGGCTCTAATTGCTCAAGATAGCAATGGAGATCTTTTATCTTGGTTTGGGGTGCATGTGGTTTACAAAATTTTGGTGGGGTTTGGGATTGGTTTGCTCAGTGGTAAACTGATTGGATTGCTCTTATTTGAACTGACCAAAAAATACAAATTCTTTAAAACTAGGGAAGGCTTTTTAGCAATATCTTTGACATTTGCTGTATATGGCATAACCGAGTTAGTTTTAGGTTACGGTTTTATTGCAGTATTTGTTTGCGCTGTTGCTTTACGGGCACAAGAAAGGAAACATGAATACCACAGAAGCTTACACTCATTTACAGAACAGATTGAGAAATTACTTTTAGCAATTTTACTGGTATTTCTTGGTGGCAGTTTGGTTACAGGTATTTTAGATGCACTCACTTGGCCAATGGTTGCATTTAGTTTAATCTTTATTTTATTGATTAGGCCTTTAAGCGCTTATTTAAGCCTCCAAAACATTCAATACAAAAAATACGACAGAGCCTTCATCAGCTTTTATGGGATTAGAGGCGTGGGTTCTATCTTTTATTTAGCCTATGCTTTTCACACTGTGGAATTTGGTTTTGAAGCAGAACTTTGGGCAATTGTTGCTGTTACCATTTTAACATCCATTATTGTTCACGGTTTTACCGCATCAAAAGTGATGGAGATTTTAGAACGAAGACAAAAGGAATAGCTATGAACCGGCTTTAACTGTTGAATATTTTTGTAAAAATTGCGCAATTAAACTCAAAAATATAATCACAAAAAAAGCAAGCCATTTCGACTTGCTTTTTTTGTGATTAATAAGAGATTAATACGTAAACCTACCCAATTGCATTACTTTAGCAAATGCAGCAACAAAGTCTGCAACAAATTTTTCTTTTGCGTCTGCGCAAGCATAAACCTCGGCCAAAGCTCTCAGCTCTGAGTTAGAGCCAAAAATCAAATCTACCCGGCTACCGATCCATTCCTTGTTTCCCGATTTACGGTTCACACCTTCAAATACGGTTTGCGAATCGGAAGTACTTTTCCACGTAATATCCATATTTAAAAGGTTTACAAAAAAATCGTTGGTTAATGCACCTTCGTTTTGTGTGAAGACACCATTTTTTGAACCATCAAAATTGATGTTAATTACACGAAACCCTGCGATTAAAACTGCCATTTCTTTGGCAGTAAGGGTCATCAGTTGTGCTTTATCAATTAACATTTCCTCTGCGGAAGTACGGTGTTTATCTTGCTGGTAATTTCTAAAACCATCGGCAAGGGGCTCTAAAACCGCAAAAGACACTACATCTGTTTGTTCTGCCGAAGCATCGGTTCTGCCAGGGGTAAAAGGCACATTAACCTGATGTCCGCCTTTTTCAGCTGCTTTTTCTACTCCGGCACAACCAGCAAGCACTATTAAATCTGCCATGGAAACGTTTTTCCCTTGCGCTGTAAAATCTGCTTTTATCGCTTCTAAT
>DASSWV010000173.1:0-5237 GCA_035704545.1 Pelobium sp. | reverse complement strand
TTTTATCTGCAATTAAATCATAAGCATGATGCATGGTTGGTACTATATTTTCCTTTTTTAAGATAAAAGCCAAATGTTGCGGTATAAACGGCAACAGTCTTTCTTGGTAAAGCTCGTCATTTACCCAGCAAGCTCCGTTTTCTGCAACTGCAAAATGGGTAGGTAAAATCATTAGCTCCACATCTGCCAATTCGTGGTTATTGGAACCTTTATATTCATCTACAACTGCATCTAACTCCCGCACTGCTGAAACCACTCTTTTCCCTTCCAGATCAAGATCTTCTTTTAACTGGTACATAACCTGTGAATAATCCTGCACTTGGTAAACTTTTGCTCCAATACGCTCTACAACCGTGATGAAATTCTTTAGATTTTCTGCTGATGTATCCTTATTCTGGTAAAATAAATCAAGGTTTGGCAAGTCGGTTAAAACAGGTTGACTTTCTTTTACCGCTGTCAATATCTTCTCTCTGCTAGTCATTGTTTTTTCTGTTTTTACTATACCACTCGCCAAAAGATGATTTTGGAACTTCGGGCATATCTCTTTGTAAATACCAAGCGTTAAACTTATTGTTGACCATAAAAGGTGCATACTTCAATGTTGTACGAGCTGCTTTCCCTGCAATACGATATAAACTTGGTGATGCTAAAGTTTTAGCCATTACTTGCATGGCTATTGCTTTTTTAGGGTCAACATAACCTTCCTTAACAATTACCTGTCTCCATTTGTAAAGTTGCTCATGGATATCAATCTTAACCGGACAAACGTTTGAACAAGAACCACAAAGTGTGGATGCAAATGGCAAATCTGCGTGAGCTTTCATGTCCCAGTTTGGAGATAAAATAGAACCAATTGGCCCAGCAATTACACTGTCATAACTGTGTCCACCGCTTCTACGGTAAACCGGGCAAGTATTGAAACAAGCTGAACAACGAATGCATTTTAATGAATTCCTAAAATCTGGTCTCGCCAATTGGCGAGTCCTGCCGTTATCCACTAAAATAATATGCAACTCTTTTCCGGGTGCAGGTTTTGCAAAATGGCTAGAGTAAGTGGTAATCGGTTGCCCTGTTGCACTTCTGGTTAATAATCTTAGAAAAACACCTAAGTGTTTACGCTGAGGGATAATTTTTTCGATCCCCATACTCGCAATATGGATATCTGCCAAATGCGCACCCATATCCGCATTTCCTTCATTGGTACAAACCACAAATTCGCCGGTCTCAGCTACGGCGAAATTAACTCCTGTAAGTGCCGCTCGTCTGGTTAAGAAAGTGTTTCTTAAACTTTGCCTAGCTGCTTCGGTTAATAATTGTGGATCGGCATTTCCTTTCGGAGTGCCTAAATGAATGTGGAACAGTTCACCTATTTCTTCTTTCTTTTTATGGATACAGGGAAGTACAATGTGGCTGGGGGCTTCTCCTGCCAGCTGTACTATACGTTCCCCTAAATCAGAATCGATAACTTCAATGCCGTTTTTTTCCAAAAATGGATTCAAGTGGCACTCTTCAGTCAGCATCGACTTACTTTTCACCATTTCTGTAATCTGGTGCTTTTTTAAAAGCCCGGCTACAATTTCATTATGTTCTTGTGCATCCGCCGCCCAATGCACCACTGCACCGTTGGCAATTGCATTCTTCTCAAAATCTTGTAAATATTGGTTTAAATTGGATAAAGTATGGTTTTTAATTTGTGAACCTGCCTCTCGTAGTTCTTCCCATTCGGGGATTCCGTGGGTAGCCAGATCTCGCTTATGGCGAACAAACCAGAGGGTTTCATCATGCCAGTCCACTCGCTTTTCATCCTCATTAAAAATCTTTGCTCTTTCTGCGTGGTCTACTACTTTCATTGTGAACCTCCATTTAAAATTTCTGCAATATGGATTACCTTTACCTTACTTTTATCGCGGTTAAGCAAGCCCTCCATGTGCATTAGGCAAGACATATCTACACCTGTGATGAATTCCGCTCCATGTAAAATATGATCGGCTACTCTATCCGTTCCCATCTTTACAGAAACCGCTTCTTCGGCAACGCAAAAAGTTCCTCCAAAACCGCAACATTCATCAACCCTGCCTAAATCAATAATCTCAATATCATCCACCATGCTTAATAATCGCACAGGTTTCGAAAAAGCCGGAGCAGTCAATTCACTCATCTGCGCAAGCTTTAGACCTCTTAATCCGTGGCAACTCTGGTGTATCCCCACTTTATGGGGGAAACTGGCCTTTAGGTTCTCTACTTTTAGAATATCGGTCAAGAAAGTGACCAGCTCGTAGGTTGTGGTCCTAATTTTTTCAGCTTCCGCTGGAAACCTGTCATCATGTAAATGGTCTTTAATATGCAGAACGCAACTGCCAGACGGTGCTACGATATAATCAAAACCTTTAAAGTTATCTACAAAATTACGATCACAACCGCCCGTTAGGTGCTGAAAACCCGAATTTGCCATTGGTTGCCCACAACAAGTCTGGTTTTTAGGGTAGCTCACATCGCAACCATATTTTTCCAGTAATTGTAGCGTTGCAATTGCTGCATTCGGATAAAACTGATCTACATAACAGGGAATAAATAATGCAACTTTCATTTTTTAATTTTTTACTGGCGATACAAATAGCTTCAACGCAATCATATCTGTTGGCAGTGGTTTGGTGTTCCAATGTTTATGAATGGCAACGGCGGCGCCCATTGAAGTTGCCTGCGCCATTGAAGCAGCGTAAACTTCTGTATCTGGAAATACCATAGCTAACAAATTCATAAAGATTTGGTTTTTGGAAAAACCGCCATCCACAAAAATTCTTTTTACTGATGTGTTTTTTAACACCAATTGTGTTGATTTATATTGTTTGAAAACGAGTGTAAAAATCAAAAAATGATATGCTTCAATATCGTCTTCAAAGTTCTCTAAATTTTCTTTCGCAAAAATAAAATAATCTTCATTTAATTTTTCAAAATATTCTACCAAACTAACATCTGGCAAATATTTTTTAATTATTGGTAACGATAGCTTGGTGGTTTTGTATTTACCAACTGTGGTATCAAAATATTCTGCAATTCGTTTCACTTCCTGCTCATGTTCAAAGCCCGAAAAAACCCGAGACGCCTTAATTGGTTTGGCTTGGTATGACAAGTAACAGAGGCAATCTTTATCCAGCTCTGCTTTTGTTAAGGCCTGGTTGTTAAACGGATTTAAACTGATGCACCAGGTTCCGGTAGATAATAGGATAAACGGTTCCTTAAAACTTTCGATATATGGGATTAAAGCAGCAGAACTATCGTGTAAACCTACACCTGTTAAATAGTTTTCGCTTGGGAAAGTAGATTTCATCACCTCATCACCCGGAAAAATTGGAGGTAACTTCTCAATCAAACCTTCGCTGTAAACCCACTCATGATAATCTTGTTTTGCAAAATCCCAAAAATTGGTATGGCAACCAATACTGGTGATATCACTGTGCATTTCGCCGGTAATAATTGAACTCATGTATTGTGGCAAATGCAGAACGTACTTTATCTTTTCAAAAAGTTCTGGCTTTTCGTACTTTATACGGTACAATTGCATACCAGAGTTTAAGCTCCCTAAAACCGGTGAAGCAGTAGCCACAGCAAATCTTTCTTCACCTCCATAAGTATCATAAAATTGCTTTTTTAACACTTCTGGATACTCTTTTAAGTAATTGTAGAGTGGCGCTAAGGGTTTCCCATTTTCATCTACATACACCAAACTTGCGCCATAAGTAGAAAAATTGATGGCTTTGATGTCATACTGCTTGTTTCGTAAAACTTCATGTAATGAATCAAAAACAGAAAGCCTCAAACTCTCTAAATTTTCACAAGCGTCGCCATCCTCATCCTTGGTTTCAGTAAACCTTGCAGATCTTTCAAAAACTATTTTATAATCCTCATCAAATAAAAACAGCTTTTTATTGGTTTTACCGATGTCAAATATGGCTATTACAGGGGTTTTCATTTTTTAATTTAGATATGAGTATTGAGACGTGAGATTTGAGACAACAGCTATTATGGCAATACAAGTGACGAAACTAATTGGGGCGTTTTAACACGCTATACGCTGTATCTTTTTTGCCTTATTCTTCGACTCCGCTCAGAGTGACAATGCTCAGAATGACAATGCTCAGAATGACAAAAAAGGATGCCGCTTCTATCGTTAACGCAAAAAAGAAATGAAACATGAAATAGAAACTCTTACAAGCTCTCTTATCTCACATCTCACTTCTCAAATTCCCTTTACAGACCCGTTGCTTTAGTTTCCGAGCCTCTTTCTTCAATCAAACTCGCTCTAACTTTTGCAGATCTGAATAATGTCACTGGATCTAATGCACCGCCACTTTGCAATCTTGCTTCTGCAATTAGGGGGCGAACGTCCGTACGGTAAGCTTCTTGCAAAATTTCTTGCGCTAAGCTTACATCATTTTTTTGTTGCGCTTCTTTTAATGCTTTTCTATCAACTAATAAAGCCTGTGCGTAAGCCATCATAATTGCCTCTACAGATTGCAATAAATCTTCTAAAGGATCTTTAACGTTGTGCGAAGCGTCAATCATCCAAGCTAAACCAGATGCATGGTTCATATTGGCATGATCCATCCCATCAACCAATTCATTGAAAATCAAGAACAGCTGATATGGTTTAATTGCTCCGGTTGTTAAATCATCATCGCCATATTTGGAGTCGTTAAAGTGGAATCCCCCCAACTTACCTTCCATCAATAATAAAGAAACAATTTGTTCGATGTTGGCATTTGGCAAATGATGACCTAAATCAACCAAAGTATAAGCTTTTGGGCCCAATTTAGTAGCGTACAATAAAGACTGTCCCCAATCTGCAACGGTAGTTGAGTAGAAGTTAGGCTCGTTAGACTTATATTCCACAAACATTTTCCAGTCTTCTGGCAAGGCTGCGTAAATTTCTTGTAAGCTAGCTAAAGTGTTTTCAAAAGCCTCTCTAAAATTTAATTGACCTGGAAAACTAGATCCATCTGCCAACCAAACAGTTAAAGATTTAGAACCTAAAGCCTCGCCATGTTTAATAACTTCAATATTATGAGCAATGGCTTGGTCTCTTACGTTTTTATCAACGTTTTGTAAGGAACCGAATTTATAGCTGTATTTTTGGTTCGGCTGATCCTGAAAAGTGTTAGAGTTCATGGCATCAAACTTTAAGTTTAATGACTTTGCCAAACTCATGATTTTTTCAGCATCTTCCGGGATATCCCAAG
>DASSWV010000167.1:0-4523 GCA_035704545.1 Pelobium sp. | reverse complement strand
CAAGAACAAACCATACTATTATTATTTCCCGATTGCCCCAATCCGTTGTACCGAGAAGTACTATTTTTGAGACAAACAAACGATCACATTGCGGTTTGGGAAGGTCATAAATATACAAAAGAGAAAGCAAGGGAAGCATCTGGTATCAATAGCATTTATTGGTTGGATGATTTTTGGTCAATATTTTCTACCATAGTGAATTATGCAGATCATATCTACCTGAATACTAATGAAAACGACAGATATGCTCATACAGTAGCCTACAGAGACCTCAGGTTTATTGAAGAAATGAAATCAAAGTACCCGCTACATCATTATGAACGGGCCGCACCTATTTTCAGGAAATTAAGACCCATTAAATCACAAGGTGAACTAAATTATATACAGAGGGCTTGTGACATCACTAATGATGCTTTTAGGCGAATATTAAAATTTATTAAACCTAACGTGGGGGAATGGGAGATTGAAGCAGAGATTATCCATGAGTTTATAAAGCAGAAATCAACCGGACATGCCTACTTACCAATTATTGCTTCTGGAAAAAATGCTTGTATCCTTCATTACAACGATAATAACCAGGTTTGTAAAGATGGAGAAGTTATTTTATTTGACTTTGGAGCCGAGTATGCTAATTACAATGCAGACCTAAGCCGTAGTGTACCGGTAAGTGGAAAATTCACCAAGAGACAAAAAGAGGTATATAATGCTGTGCTTTATGTGATGAAAGAAGCAACAAAAATGCTTGTGCCGGGCACAATTTGGAATGATTACCATGACGAGGTAGGCAAAATAATGACTTCTGAACTTATTAAGCTAGGTTTGTTAGACAAACATGATGTGGCCAAGCAAAATCCTAAAATGCCAGCGTATAAAAAATATTTTATGCATGGCACCTCGCACCATTTAGGCATTGACGTTCATGACTTTGCCAGCAGATACGAGCCTTTTGCTGTAGGAAACGTATTGACTTGCGAACCTGGAATATACATCTCCGCTGAAAATTTAGGGATAAGGTTGGAAAACAATATTTACATCAGCGATAACGGACCAGTAAATTTAATGGCAAATATCCCGATTGAAGTGGAAGAAATTGAAGAGTTGATGAATTCTTAATTTCTGCGATTAGTTCCGCTTGTTTGTTTACCGCAATGTGGCAAACCAAACGAGGTATTATTTATATCACATTTTGCAATCAAAAATTTGCTAAGAAAATAAATTGATACATTTGTCAATTATTAAAGCATGAAGACCTATTTCAGATTACTTTCATTTGCAAAACCAATAGGTAAGTTTGCTACTCCTTATTTTGTATTTACGCTGCTGTATGCGCTTTTTAATACGGTAGTCTTTTCTCTTTTGATGCCCATTTTAGATGTTTTATTTAAGCAAAAATCAGAGAATATTGTTAAAACAACAGAAAGCGCCCCTACCTTTACCTGGACACTGCAGTACTTTCCAGATCTGTTTAACTATCATGTGAATAATTACATAGTAACGAACGGCCCTAAAGGTGCGCTGGTTTTCGTAGCTGTTTCTTTAATTATATGTATGTTTTTGAGCAATGTTTTCAGGTATCTTTCGCAAAGAATTATGGAGAACCTGAGAATTTACACGCTCTTCAACTTGCGTAAGTCGGTTTTTAATGCTGTTACGCATTTACATTTACATTTTTTTAACAGTGAAAGAAAAGGAGATATTCTTTCTAAAATAACTTCCGATGTACAAGTGGTTCAATATTCTGTGACAAATACCTTACAAGTAATTATAAGGGAGCCACTTTTAATTATTGGCTACTTGTATTTACTGTTTAGCATTTCTGCGCAGCTTACGCTATTTACACTTTTATTATTACCAATATCTGGTGTGGTAATTGGACGAATTGTTAAAAGTTTAAAAGCAAAAGCAACAGCTTCTCAAACTTCTTTTGGGGTAATGGTAAGTTATGTAGATGAAGCAATTAGCGGAATGCGTATTGTAAAAGCTTTTAACGCCTTACCTTATATTCAAGGTAAATTTGATTCCGAAAACAATAAATATTCTAGCATAAATAAATCTATTGCCCGCAGACAACAATTGGCTTCTCCGGTTTCCGAGTTCTTAGGGGTACTTACCCTTTCGGGGATTTTGATTTACGGTGGTAGTTTGGTTTTAGATAATGATGCAAGCATTACAGCTGCTGGGTTTATCACGTACATTGGTGCTTTTTCTCAATTGTTACGCCCGGCTAAAGCCATTTCAGATTCGTTCAGTAATATTAACCAAGGTTTGGCGGCCGGAGAGCGAGTATTGAATTTAATGGACACGCCATCTATGATTAAAGATGCTGAGAAACCAATAGAAATAGCTGATTTTAAAGAGAAAATCACTTTTACTGATGTTGATTTTTTCTATGGTGAAAAACAAATTTTAAACAAACTAAACTTTGTATTGCCGAAAGGTAAAACGGTAGCTTTGGTTGGCCCATCAGGTGGAGGAAAATCAACCTTGTTAGATTTAATTCCTCGTTTTTCTGATCCACAAGCAGGTGTAATTTCTGTGGATGGTGTGGATATAAAAACTGCTTCACAAGATTCTTTGCGAAATTTAATGGGAATCGTTAACCAAGAATCTATCTTATTTAATGATACCATTTATAATAACATAGTTTTTGGTCGGGAAGGCTTTACGCAGGAACAAGTTGAGAATGCCGCCAAAATTGCCAACGCTCATGATTTTATTGAAAAAGCTGATGAAGGCTATCAAACCAATATTGGAGACAGGGGAATAAAGTTATCTGGTGGTCAAAAACAAAGAATTTGCATAGCAAGGGCTGTGCTGGGAAATCCTCCTATTATGCTTTTGGACGAGGCAACATCTGCCTTAGACACAGAATCAGAAAAACTGGTACAGGAAGCACTAGACCATTTAATGGAAAACAGAACCACTTTGGTAATTGCACACCGTTTAAGCACCATTAAAAATGCCGATTTAATTGTTGTTTTAGAAAACGGGAAAATAATTGAAACCGGGAATCATGAGGAGCTGATTGGGAAAGGGGGCTTGTATTATAAACTGGTCTCTATGCAGAGTTTTGAGGAAGGGTAGTTTTTATTAGAAGAAGCTGTTGGGATGTTATCCGACAGCCGGCGAGCATCCCGAATTCAGAAATAAAGCGGATTTGTAATCCGCAAATTAACCTGAGTTTTGGGTCTTGCCGAACGGGAATTCCATCCCGAATGCCTTTTCAGCACAACCTCGCCTGCCCTCATGCCGGGCAATGGCAGTCACTTTTTTGCCGAAAAAAGTGCCCAAAAACTCTCGACTACGTCCTTTGCTATTAAAGGAAGTGCTTTTATTCAATTCACCTGTACCGCAAAGTTCTCATGTCGAAAATAAGGTAAACTTTAACCTGTGCTTAGGCAAGACTAAACGGGAAACCACTTTAATTTGCTTTATTTTGGCTTATTATAACATACTGATAATCAATATTTCACATCAAAAATCGCATTAAATTTAGAGGAAATCATCCTAGTGGATTGCAAATCCACAACATTTTATAGTTCGACATGCGCTACTAACATATCGAACAGCAGAAAGCAGTAGTGTGTATGTCGGGTTGCATTCACTACTCTCCCATTCACCCTAAAACCCAACTCAAGCCAACACCTCTTCCAAAATTTCATGAGATTTCACCACACCGAAATCCTCGATATGGAAACTGTAATACTCAATAATCTTATTCAACAGAACTTTACGAACCGAGGAAGAAATTTTTAACGAATCAAAGTTTTCTATGGAATTCTTGAAAAGCTGCAACCAAAAAGTTTTTAAATCAGCTTCAATAAAAAAAGTATGTGGCGGTTGACTGGCTACAAAAACACCGTCTTTTAAATCAAAGAAATTAAACTTTTCTGCACCTCCCAAATCGGGATAAAACCCAAGAAAACGGGTCAGTTTTACCAAAAAAATTAAATGGAAATTAGCAATCCCATGCTCGCTGTGGTCTAGCAATTCTATGCTTTTTGCGATAAATGCAAACATCACCTCGTCCTCATGTTGCTGTTTGATGGACTTATAAATCATCTCATTCAAAAAAATAACGATGCTGCTTTTCACAATATTATAAGGAATGGTTTGTAAAACAGGGTCGCTTCTTACATCTTTTACCCGTTGCATATTTCCGTTTGGCTTATGATAAACCACCATGTCTAAAAGGTGCATCGGCTGTAAAACATTGAGGGGGATTTTAGCCTTCGGCTTTTTTACACCATTGATTAAGTAAGATTGTAGGCCAAATTTTTGCGTATAAATTTTAGCCACCACGCTTGTCTCTGCATAGTTTGTGGTTTTTAAAACGATTCCCTTGGTTTTATGAAGCATTGGACTTTAACGAACAATCAATATTTTATCTACGGCCGTATCCGTACCGTCTTTACTTACAATTAACACCAAATACACACCAGAAGAGGCCACTTCATTACTAAAATTTCTACCATTCCAAGTTGCTTGCCCTCCGTTGGCGGTGGTTTCATAAACCAATACAC
>DASSWV010000120.1:0-2935 GCA_035704545.1 Pelobium sp. | reverse complement strand
AAATTGAAAAAGTTGGTTAAGTAAAGTAACAACGATAGAGCTTTCCGCTATCGTTGTTACTTTACTTAGGCTTTCGAAACACAGCCTTAAATTTGCAACGGAAAGTCCAGCAGTGAAATTACGTAACGAGAAATTGAAACGGAAATAGGCTCGGTATTCGCCAAAATAGGCTCAAGTTCTTATTGCAAAAAAATCAGCACTAAGGTTTTCTCCTAATGCTGATTCAATATCAATCGTCTGCTATGCCTAACCTTTCGGGTTTAAAATCAAATCAATTCTTGCGAGCGCATCTGCTAAATGGGCCTTCATCAACACATTGCTGTAACGTGTGGAAGCTCTTTTGATTTCTGTTTGTAAATTCATTAGCGCCAACCTCGCCATCGGTCTAATATCCGACTGTTCCACGTTAATCTTCGTGGGCTCATTGGGGCCGTTTTGTGTCTGTGTCAACAAGTATTCCAACCTTTCAATATAAGCTCTTTGCAAGTTTCTACGGTAAACATCAATGTTTGCGCCGTTTACTAACTCTGTAAAAATCCCGCTCTGCAAATCGCTAAAAAGTTCATCAATCGCATATGCGTTTCTTCCGTTTTTGGCACTGTTGTCAATTACCCTTGCTAAACGAGAGAACTCCAAAATGCTATTGAGCGTACCAGATTGCATTCTGCCGAGTCTGGCTATCATTATCGAATTGTCAAACTTTGAAAGCGACTCAGTACTCAGTATCCATTTTGGGGTTTTAAAAGCCTGCTCTATAACAAACTGCATGGCCTCTTTTTGCTTCGGCTTTTCTACATGTGTAAATACCGCACCTGCTTGGTCGTAAGTTTTATTATCCTCGTAAATGCCTCCAATATAAGATTTCACATGCCCCATGTATCGTGTAAACTGATTGATCACCTCGCCGTAAAGCTCTTGCAAGTTTTCATAAGGTTTACCCTCCTCGTAAGTCCACTTTTCAATATTCGGAACAATTCTTTTCAAATTAGCAATTCCGTAAGCGGATGCTTTCATCGCATCATCTCCTAAATCTTCTGATTGGGATCTTGGATCTACCGGATTAGAGGTTTGCTTTCCATAAAAATACAGCGGATTCGCCGCTCTTTCTATAGTCCATTTGTTCAAAATTTCAGCTTCTTGATCTATGTTTTTATCCTCAAAAAAAGTATAGCCCCATTTGATTGCCCATTTATCATAAGGTCCAATCCCTGGATACAATAAAACACCTTTATCTTGTGGTTGCGCTATATAGTTGAAACGGGCATAATCCATAATTGATGGCGCTGTACCTCCCATTCTTTTCGTAAACGAAGCAGAACGTAACGAGTCTACAGGGTAAGCAACGCTGGATCCAAAGTTGTGTGCCAGACCTAAGGTATGTCCTACTTCATGTGAGGAAACAAATCTCACTAACTGACCCATTACCTCGTCGCTAAATTTTGGCGCTCTTGCATCGGGGTTAACTGCCGCTGTTTGCACAAAAAACCAATTGCGCACTAAATTCATCACGTTATGGTACCAACCGATATCAGATTCTATAATTTCTCCCGAGCGTGGATCGGAAATATGTGGCCCGTACGCATTTGCTATATTTGATGCAAAATAACGGATCACCGAATAACGGGCATCCTCTGGCGACCAATCGGGGTTGTCTGTTGGTGCTTCTAAACAAGTGATGGCATTTTTAAATCCCGCTGCTTCAAAAGCGATATTCCAATCTTTTACACCTTCTATTAAATATGGTCTCCACTTTTTTGGAGTTGCTGGGTCTATATAATAAACAATCTGTTTTTTAGGCTCCACCAACTCGCCACGGGCATAAGCCGCACTATCTTTAGGCTCTAACCGCCAACGAGCAACATACCTTGTAACGCTTGCTTTTTGCGCATCTAAACCATAATCTGTTTGGCGCCTAGAGAAAAAACCTACTCGCTGGTCATATAACCTTGCTTGCATCGGCACTTTTGGCAATAAAACCATAGATGTGCTCAGCTCAACCGTTACCGAACCTAAAGAATTATCAACCGGAGGGTTGTTGGCTATATAGGTTTTCATTGTTCTTGCCTCAATATTAATAGGGAAAGATTTGATGGTGTCCAAATAAGATCTACTTTCGTCAAGCCGAGTGATTTTATAGCGTGTTTTGGTATCAGATGATACACCGAGAGCGGAAACGTCTTTTGTAAACAACTCTGTAACATCAATCACCACGCCGTTAGAATCCTTGCTCAAAGCCTTAATATCAAAAGAGGCTAGGATAGGAGACAAGTTAGAGTTGCGCACTGATTGGTACATTTCTGAACTGTCTGCTGCTACGTTTGTGTAGGATTGTACGCGAATCATGACTTGTTTATCCCTTTTTTCCCATTTCCAAACCTGCTCATTAATCTCTTCGCCACCATAAGTACCATCTGCCGCTGGTGTTTTAACATACCTAGTTACAGCAAGCATCTCTCTGCCAAACAAAGAATCCGGAATTTCATAGTAGTATGTATCTTCTACCTTATGAACCACAAATAATCCAGAATCGGAGATTGCTTTGGGGGTAATAACTTCCTTATAAGGCTTTATACCGTCTTTTTTAGGAGGACTTACGGGTTTTGCCGCGGCGGTAGCAGCAGTTTTTTTAGACGCTTTTTTTGTTGCGCAACCAGAAACGGCAACCGATAAAACTAATAAAGCCAAATATTTGGCGAGTTGTAGGTTTTTAAACATCTATTTTAATTTGGATTAAAAACCTAAAATAGTGATTAGCCTTGGTTTATTATTTTGATAACCGCTTTGTTACTTTAACGCTCTTTATTTTTAATTAAAAAGGTGTTGAGTGCGGTCTTAAATCCACAAACGTTAATTATTCTTTAGTGTTTTAAAAGCCCAAAATATCTTTAATTGCAAACTTGCTTTTTGTAAATTGCGATTTAATATTAGCTGAAGA
>DASSWV010000329.1:0-2648 GCA_035704545.1 Pelobium sp. | reverse complement strand
CTCTGTCCTGCTGAAAATTGCATTAAATCTGTTGAAAAATGAAAAAAGTGCTAAAGTCGGAGTAAAAGGGAAAAGGCTTAAAGCGGGTTGGGATAATCATTATCTGGAAAAATTAATCAATTTATGATGCGTTTGCCCTGTATCAAATTTCTAATTTTGTCCCGTAGCACCTAAAAATTTTTATCTTTGCCCATGCAAGAGAAAATCCTTATCCTCGATTTTGGTTCGCAGTACACTCAATTGATCGCAAGAAGAGTGCGTGAACTAAATGTTTATTGTGAAATCCACCCATTCAACAAAATTCCAGAAATTGACGAATTTACCAAAGGCGTAATTCTTTCTGGCAGTCCTTCTTCTGTTCGTCAGGAAGGTGCACCACAAGTTAACTTTCAACAATTCCATCAAAAGCTACCTTTATTGGGCGTTTGTTATGGAGCGCAATATATCGCACAGTATTCTGGCGGACAAGTTGTTCCATCAGAAACAAGAGAATACGGAAGAGCAAACTTGGAATACGTTCATGCCAATAATTCGCTGATGAAAGATATGCCAGCACATTCGCAGGTGTGGATGTCTCATGGCGATACCATTAAAGATATTCCGGCCGAATTTGAAATTATTGCCAGTACAGAATCGGTAAAAGTTGCGGCTTATCAGATTAAAGGAACACAGACTTATGGCATTCAATTTCACCCAGAGGTTACCCACTCAACCGATGGAAAACAACTGTTACAAAACTTCTTGTTAGATATTTGTGGTTGCTCGCAAGATTGGACGCCTTTTGCTTTCGCAGAAGAAACCATTGATGCGTTAAAAGCGCAATTAACTGATGATAAAGTGGTTTTAGGATTATCAGGCGGAGTTGATTCTTCTGTTGCTGCCTTAATATTGCACCAAGCAGTCGGCAAAAACCTACATTGTGTTTTTGTAGATAACGGTTTGTTGCGTAAACACGAGTTCGAGTCGGTTTTAGATTCTTACAAAGAGTTGGGCTTAAATGTAAAAGGCGTAGATGCAAAGCAAAAGTTTTACGATGCTTTGGCAGGATTAAGTGATCCAGAGCAAAAACGTAAAGCAATTGGCAGGGTTTTTATCGAAGTATTTGATGATGAAGCACACCAGATTTCTGATGTGAAGTGGTTGGCGCAAGGAACCATTTATCCGGATGTGATTGAGTCTGTTTCGGTAAACGGAGGTCCATCTGCAACTATAAAATCACACCATAACGTGGGTGGTTTGCCAGATTTTATGAAACTTAAAGTGGTTGAACCCTTAAAATCGTTGTTTAAAGATGAAGTACGCAGGGTAGGGAAGGCTTTAGGTTTGCCTGCTGATATTTTGAACCGTCACCCTTTTCCAGGGCCAGGTTTGGGAATCCGTATTTTGGGTGATGTTACGGCAGAAAAGGTACAGATTTTGCAAGATGCGGATTACATCTACATCAAAAATTTAAAAGAATCTGGCTGGTATGATAAAGTATGGCAAGCAGGAACCATTTATTTGCCGATACAATCGGTAGGCGTAATGGGCGATGAGCGTACTTATGAAAACGTGGTTGCGTTAAGAGCGGTAGGTTCTGTAGATGGAATGACTGCTGATTGGAGTCATTTACCTTACGAACTATTGGCTAAAATCTCTAACGAGATCATCAATAATGTAAAAGGAATAAACCGAGTAGTATATGATATCAGTTCAAAACCCCCTGCAACAATTGAGTGGGAATAAATTTTTTTCTAGAATGAAGGGTATGTTGAAGGGTTTAAACTTTCAACTTTCGACTTTCAACTTTCCACTTAAAACTTTTTACTTTTTACTTTTACCTTTTTACTTCCTCTCCGCCTGTTCACCTAAAACTATTCCGGTAAACAAAAAACCAAGCCCACAAAAAGTTGAGGAAAAATCCTCGGATAAAAAGATTGAAACAGAAGAGGGAGAAGAGAAAGAAAAGCCTACCCAAAAAATCAAGGAAAAGCCAGAGATGATAATTTCCTTGATTTTACCGTTCGAGTTAAAAAGCATAAATTATAAAACAGCTGGTCTGTCGGATTTAAGAAAAGCTGAAATTGCGATTGATCTTTACCAAGGATTTAAAATGGCTTTAGATTCTGTTGCAAATCAAAAAGGCGATGTAGATTTTAAACTGCAGGTTTTTGATTCTAACGATAATCCCACCGCTTTGAGCGCTTTGGCTGTTAAACCCGAAATTATTAATTCCGATTTAATTGTGGGGCCTGTGTTTCCCAACGGAATAAAAGCGTTCTCTATTTATAGCAAGCGAATGAAAAAGCCAATGGTTTCGCCTTTAGCCGCTTCGGATCCAGTTTTATTCAATAACCCTTACCTCATCACCATAAATAACTCATTAGATCAACACGCTTTTAAAGCCGCCAAATTCATTAAAAAGGACTTGAAGCCAGAAAAAATATTGTTGATCAGAAGTGGACAGGCCGATGAATACAAATACGTTGTTCCGTTTAAAAAAGGAATAGATAGTTTGGCAAAAGGTTATAAAGTGTCAGAATTGGGTATCAAATCAGTGGGTTATGAAAATGTATTTAAATACCTTAACCCTAATGGTTTAAATGTGATTGTTTTACCTTCAAACGATCGCGTTTTTTTGCTGACATTATTTAAAGAGCTAGAAAAAG
>DASSWV010000007.1:0-7683 GCA_035704545.1 Pelobium sp. | reverse complement strand
TCACATATAGGTCTCCTGCAATATCGGAGGACGTTAAAATGAGAAAATTAAATTGATTTGGGCATTTTAACATGCTTTCCGCTGTATCTTTTTTTGCTATTTGCAAAATGGATAAGGGCAAAAAAAGGATGTCGCTGCAATCGTTAATGCAAAGGAGAGAGCTCGTCATTCTGAACGAAGTGAAGAATCTCACATATAAGTGTTCAGCTATAATGGCAACCAGACAAGTGAGATGCTTCCTGCCGTCAGCATGACGAAAAGGAATCGCGCCAGGAAAATAAAATGGTCTGTGAGGACACAGACCATGTAGCAAGTTGATTGTGAAGGAGAATAAAAATACAAATGAAAGTAATTGTAATCTCAAACCCTACACCTACCGCTAAAGAAGCAAACCTCATTAATGCTTTATTTAATGAAGGTCTTGCTTGCTTTCATTTGCGGAAACCAAATGCCAGTGAAGCAGAAATTGAAATGCTATTGGATCAAATTGACAAACAATTTTATCCAAAAATAGCCCTGCATCAGCATCATCAGTTAGCTTCAAAGTTTGATATTAAAAGGTTGCATTATCCCGAGCGTACGCGTAAGGAAATAACCGCAGAACTATTACAAAATCAGAAAGAAAAATGTTTTATTTTAAGTACTTCCATCCATCAAATAGAAAGCATCAATCAGGCTTTTTTATTTGATTATACCTTTTACGGGCCAGTTTTCAATAGCATATCTAAAAACGATTATCAAAGTGTCACTGCTTCAGATTTTCATATTAAAAAGAAGTTAAACGGTCCAGAAATTATCGCTTTAGGCGGAATTACCGATAAAAACCTTTATCAAATCAAAAAGATGAATTTTGATGGTTTCGCCTTGTTGGGGTTTATTTGGCAACAACCCGAAAAAGCAGTTCAGCATTTTAAAAGCACCCTATTAATTACCAAATCAGAAACCTAAAGACATGATTAGCCAATTACATTACATTACGCAAAGCAACCCAAATATTTCGCACCTCCAGGCCGTAGAAAATGCGCTAAAGTCGGGTTGCAAATGGATTCAGTTACGAATCAAAGACCCGCCTTTAGATTCGGTTTTAGATACCGCTTTAAAGGCTCGCCAACTTTGTAACGCACATCAAGCCAAACTAATCATTAATGATTACCCTGAAATAGCACTCGCAGTAGAAGCAGATGGTTTACACTTAGGTTTGTTGGATACAAGTATTTCAGAGGCTAGAAAGATTGTAGGCAACAAGATGATCATCGGCGGTACAGCAAACACATTAGGGGATGTTTTAAAACGCGTAAAAGAAAGAGCGGACTATGTTGGTTTAGGCCCATTTCGGTTTACAAATACAAAAAAGAAATTGAGTCCAATTTTAGGTATAGATGGCTACAGAACGATCCTCACTGAAATTAAAAAAATGAACATCAATATTCCCATTATAGCCATTGGTGGAATTGAACTGGCAGATGTCGCCATGATTATCGATACTGGTGTGTACGGTATAGCCGTTTCTGGTGCGATAACCTACGCCGCAAACAGAGAAGTTGCGGTTACAGAAATCCTTCAAAAACTGGAAAATTCAAGACAATTAAAATATAGTTAGTATGTTGAAAATAGCAGATAAAATATTTAAATCCAGACTTTTTACCGGGACAGGCAAATTTAGCTCGTCCTATTTAATGGAAGAAGCATTGCTAGCCTCTGGCTCTGAGCTGGTAACAGTAGCTTTAAAAAGGATAGATGTTAAACAACAAAATAACGATGATATTTTAATTCATCTTCAACACCCAAACATAAATTTACTGCCAAATACATCCGGCGTAAGAAATGCTAAAGAAGCAGTTTTTGCGGCGCAATTGGCAAGAGAAGCATTAGAAACTAATTGGGTTAAATTAGAAATCCATCCCGATCCAAAATACCTGATGCCAGATGCTGTTGAAACCTTAAAAGCCACGGAAGAACTGGCTAAACTGGGTTTCATTGTTTTGCCATACATTCATGCTGACCCAGTTTTATGTAAACGTTTGGAAGAGGTTGGAACTGCGGCAGTGATGCCCTTAGGGTCGCCAATTGGCAGTAACAAAGGTTTAAAAACCATCGATTTTTTAGAAATCATCATCAGCCAAAGTAATGTGCCGGTAATTATTGATGCCGGTATAGGTGCGCCATCTGATGCGGCTAAAGCAATGGAAATTGGTGCCGACGCTGTTTTGGTAAACACTGCAATTGCAGTTTCAAACAACCCTCTAAATATGGCAATTGCGTTTAAGTTGGCTGTTGAGGCCGGAAGAATGGCTTTTGAAGCTAAATTAGCAAAACCGGTGTCTCACGCAGTGGCAAGTAGTCCCTTAACCTCTTTTTTAGATGAATAATTTTTTCGAAATCTTCAAAACTTACGATTGGGAGCAAACCAAAGCTAGTATTTATGCTAAAACCGCGAAAGATGTTGAACAGGCTTTATCTACAGAGAACAGAACTTTAGAGGATTTTAAAGCTTTAATTTCTCCTGCTGCAGTCAACTATCTGGAGCAAATGGCGCAACTCAGCCAGCAGTTAACGTTAAAGCGCTTTGGCAATGTACTGCAAATGTATGTCCCGCTTTATCTCTCTAACGAGTGTAATAATATTTGTACTTACTGCGGATTTAGTTTAGATAACAAAGTGAAACGTAAAACACTGTCTGCAATAGAAATTATGCAGGAGGTAACGGCGATTAAAGAAATGGGCTATGATCATGTGCTTTTAGTTACGGGAGAAGCTAACCAAACCGTTCATGTGGATTATTTTAAAAAAGTTTTAGCGTTGATTCGACCACATTTTGCCCATATTTCTATGGAGGTTCAACCTTTAGATTTGGCAGATTACAAAGAATTAAAACCTTACGGATTAAATACGGTGTTGGTTTATCAGGAAACCTATCACCAAGAAGACTATAAAAAACATCACCCTAAAGGGAAGAAATCTAACTTTGAATACCGCATCAATACACCCGATAGACTGGGCGAAGCGGGAATTCATAAAATGGGTTTGGGCGTTTTAATTGGTTTAGAAGACTGGAGAACAGATTGTTTTTTTACTGCTTTACACCTTAATTACCTGGAGAAAAAGTACTGGAAAAGTAAGTATAGCTTATCGTTTCCTCGTTTGCGACCGTTTAGCGGAGGTTTAGAACCTAAGGTAGAAATGACAGATAAAGAGCTAGCACAGCTAATTTTTGCCTATCGCATTTTTAATGAAGAAGTTGAGCTATCCATTTCTACCCGAGAAACCGCTAATTTTAGGAATAATATCATTAAATTAGGTATCACTTCCATTAGTGCTGGTTCAAAAACAAACCCTGGAGGATATGCAGTAGCTCGGCAATCTTTAGAACAATTTGAGATCTCTGATGAACGTACACCTGCAGAAGTTGCGAAGATGATAAAAAATCAAGGTTATGAGCCAGTTTGGAAGGATTGGGACAATGCTTTAGCTTAATAAATGTTGCAAAAAGAGGAATTAAAAAGATATAACCGGCAAATGATTTTGCCGGAACTGGGTTTACAGGGTCAAGAAAAACTGAAAAGTGCCAAAGTTTTGATGATTGGTGCTGGTGGTTTGGGTTGCCCCGTTTTGCAGTACTTGGTGGCCGCTGGTGTGGGCGAGATAGGAGTTATTGATGATGACGTGGTGGACGAAACCAATTTACATCGGCAGGTTTTATTTTATCATGAAGATATCGGGCTTAAAAAAGCGGAAGTGATTTCACAAAAACTTAGAAAACTTAATCCGTTTATTACTATCAAAAGTTTTGTAGAGCGTTTAAATATAGAAAACGCACCGTCAATTTTTATGAATTTTGATTTAATCATTGATGGCTCAGATAATTTTGCAACCCGCTATTTAGTAAACGATACTTGCATCGATTTAAATAAAACCTTAGTCTTTGGTTCTATTTTTAAATTTGAAGGACAAGTTTCTGTATTCAATTATCAGAACGGTGCTCAGTATCGGGATATTTTTCCGGAAGCCCCACCAAAAGATCAAGTTCCAAATTGTGCGGAAATAGGGGTAATCGGGGTTTTGCCTGGCATTATAGGTACGCTTATGGCAAATGAAGCCATCAAGGTAATCACTGGGATCGGCGAAGTTTTATCCGGAAAGTTACTTACGTTTAATGCTTTAGATGCAAGTTTTGGCATTTTTGATTTTGAAGTTCCTGCTCCACAAGCACCTAAGGTTGATCCAGCAATCAGTTCGTTCGATCATCGCTTTATAACGATGGCAGATTTGAATCATCGTTTGGAAAAAGAAGCCGAAAATATTTGTTTGATTGATGTAAGGGAAGAGTATGAGTTTGAGGATTTCAATATTGGAGGGTTGAACATTCCGCTTTATGAATTGATCGATCGGTTATCAGAGATCCCAAAAGAAACAACCCTAGTTTTTTGCTGTACAAGCAGTCAGCGGAGCAAATTGGCAATCGAATTTATTAAACCCTACAACTTCGCAGATGTGTTTTATTTAAAGGATGGCGTTTTTAGCAATTAGTAATTAGATGCAAAAACCAAAGTATTTGCCTGTTTTAACTATTGCAGGCTCTGATAGTGGGGGTGGAGCTGGTATTCAGGCAGATATCAAGACTTTTGAAGCCCTGGGTTGCTTCGGGGCGAGTGCGATTACTGCTATCACAGCACAAAACACATTAGGGATTTTCGCCATTCATTCCATTCCAGCATCAACAGTAAAGGCGCAGATAGTTTCCGTGATGGATGACATAAAGCCTTTGGCTATAAAAATAGGAATGCTTTACCATGCAAATACAGTGAAGTGTGTGGCAGAAACACTTAAAAAATATCCGCTAATCCCAATTATTTTTGATCCAGTGATCACTGCCAGTTCTGGGGATAATTTAAACCAAGGAGAGGTATTGTCTGCGTTTAAAGAATATCTTTTTCCCATAGTTGATTTGTTGACTCCCAATTTATCGGAGGCTTCACAACTTTTGAACAGGAAAGTAGAAACACTTGCCGATATGGAAGACGCTGCAAAGTTACTGATTAGAGATACTCAGCTAAAAAGCGTACTGGTTAAAGGTGGTCATTTAGTTGGCAATGATTTAGTGAATTTTTACCTCCACCAAAATGGGTATAGTCAAGCCTTTAAGTATAAAAGGATAAACAGTGGAAATTTACATGGTACCGGTTGCACTTTGTCATCAGCGATTGCTGGCTATACCGCTCAGGGCTTTACTCTTTTGGCGGCAATCGAAAAAGCTGGCGACTTTGTTAGCAAAGCCATAAAAGCAGGACAAAACTTAAGATTGGGAGAAGGAAACGGACCCTTATGCCACTCGTTTAAATCGAAAAATAAAAACTCTTTAAAACAGGTGTAAAAAAGAGCTTTCGCCCTTCACGGTTCATTGCGAAGCAGAAGCGCTGGACAAAAGCAATGGCGCTGTGGCAATCTGTTTGTTCCTCTGCACAAGCCCATATTTACCGCCTAGGCAATAAAAAAAAGGTTTACCCTCCGTCGCTTAAAGATTGCCACGTCGTGCCTCCTCGCAATGAATGCGTTAGAACTATCCTCATTTCAACAAATCCAATAATTGCTGTGACGCGTTTTTTGTGTCAACCTTATCAATAATCAAAGCAATTTTCCCGTCTTCATCAATCAGAAAAGTTTTGCGAGCTGTACCCATATAAGTTTTTCCGTACATCTGCTTCTCTACCCAAACCCCATATGCCTCAACAACCTTTTTTTCTGTATCGGCAATTAGCGTAAACGGCAACTCAAATTTCGCTTCAAATTTTTTGTGCGATTTTTCATCATCGGTACTTACACCTACAATTTCAAAGCCTTTATTGATAAAAAATTGATAATTGTCCCTAAAATTACAAGCTTCTGCATTGCAACCTGGCGTATTATCTTTTGGGTAAAAATATAAAATAACCTTTTTGCCTTTAAAATCAGAAAGACTAACTGTTTCGTTGTTTTGGTTATTTGCAGTAAAATCTGGTGCTGCATCACCTACTTGTAAATTTGCCATTTTTTTATCTATAAAAAGTTATCTGATAGCTTTTAGTATTTGCTTTGTTATCAGTAACAACCAATTTGAAGGTATGTTTGCCAAAGCCTGTTTTTTCATCGAAAGAATGCCAAAGCCTCCTGTTTCTTACATCATACTCCATTAAAACCCACTGGTTATCAATATAGCCATTAAAACTATTTATTCCAGAAAGGTTATCGGATATTTTAAAAATCATTTTTGATTGTTTGGATAAATTCACACCTTCCTTCACATTAATTGCTGAAATTATAGGTGCAATGCTATCCGCTCTTATGCAAAAATTACCGAAGGTTTTTGGATTGGCAATCACATAGCCATCCTTAAAAAACCCACCTTGCGAACCTGTTTCTAATTGATAGATGATCAGTTTGTCTGCGTGAGAAAAACTGTTAGAGTCAGCTTTTATGGCTAAATTGAATGCGCTGTGTAGTGGCGTATATTTGTTGTGTAACTGGTATATTTTTGATTCGGCATAACTCGGACCTGCCTTTTCTGCATAATCAAAGTACAAGTCATTGTATAAAATGCCAGCCGGCAAGTTTATTTTAACATTGTCGTTTTCGTATTTGTTTTCTGTTTTATAACTCATTAGCAAACCTTTATTGGGTGAAGGTTTGTTTGTTAAAGCACTATTTCTTTTCACATTAAACTTTAATACCGATTGGTTGCCTTCAATATCTTTCAAAATGTACTCGATAGCGTGTGTGGCATTATCAGTAAGTTCAATTAATCCTTTGTTTTTAGAAGATTTAAAAAATCTTATTTTTGGGTTATCAGCGATAAAACCTTTTTGTATAACTCTGCCAGAACTTAATTTACTGTAATAATCAATATAGGCATTTATTGCTCTTGAGTTTTCAAAGGCAAACTTATCTATAACGGTTTCATAAATTACTTCCCCATCAAGTTTAATCACGGTAGAAAAAACACCATTATGGTTTGCACTGCCGTTTTGTTGATCAAATGCGGTAATGCCTAAGCCAAACTCACCGTTCACGGCTATGGTTCCAATTTTCCCTAAATTGTAAACTCCATTACTGCCGTACGTTGCAAAGTATTGTTTTGGTGTATGTTCGTTAAAAACAGATTTGTTGGTTTTGTAAATGTACAAAGCACTCATCTGTGGCTTAATGGTGTCTTTTATTTTAATCCCTAAGGTGATTGGGTTAATGGTTTCCTCCGTTTTAGTGTTCCTAAGTTCAAAATGCAGATGCGGGCCGCCAGAACTTCCGGTATTTCCAGAGTAAGCGATAACATCACCTTTTTTCACTCGAATCTCAATCGGCGTAAGCATAAAGTCAATCGGGAAACTTTGCTTTTCATATTGCATTGATTTTACTCTTGAACCGATAACAGGATTGAATTTTTGTAGGTGAGCGTAAACGCTGGTTACTCCGTTTGGATGGTTAATGTAAAGCGCATATCCAAAACCCCCATTTTGAACACGAAGTCGGGATACATAGCCATCGGCAACAGCAAAAACAGGCAAACCTTCTCGCTGGTTGGTTTTTATATCTAGGCCAGAGTGGAAATGGTTGCTTCTGATTTCTCCAAAGTTACCGGAAAGGTAGAGTGGGATATCAAGCGGACTTCTGAAGTAGTTTTTCGAAATGGCTGGTAAATTATTGTCTTGACAT
>DASSWV010000477.1:0-4393 GCA_035704545.1 Pelobium sp. | reverse complement strand
AGATAAAGAATATCACTTTAGGGTATAACTTGCCTTCTACTTTACTTAATAGAATTAACGTTGCGAGCGTAAGAGCTTATGTTTCGTTAGAGAACTTTATTACGTTTGATAACTTGCGAGGACTTCCAATTGATCCAGAAGCAATCTCAGGAGTTTCTGGCTTAACCTCAGGTAATTATAATTTAGGCCGTACAGGCACCTCAAATCCTGCATTTAAAATGGCTTCAGCGGGGATCCAAATTGGTTTTTAATTTAAAAGACAAAGAAAATGAAAATAGCATTTAAAATAGTACTCGTTTTTATAGTCATCGTTTTTGCTGGCTGTGAGAAGTTTTTAGATCGGCCACCGCTAACTTCGGAATCGGACGACACCTATTGGACGAGTGAAGAAAAACTGCGTTTATACGCAAACAAATACTATACAGATTTTTTTGATGGTTATGGAAGAGGTTTTAGCACTACAGGCGCTCCGTTAGTAGGCTTCACAAACAACGATGATGTCGTTGTTCAAGGTAACCAAATCAACTTTACACGTTCAGTACCAAACAGTAGTATTTGGAGCTATGCTACAATACGCTCCCTTAACATTATGTTAAACCGTATTGACACGAGAATGACTGATATTTTAACGCCAGCAGAGAAAGGACACTGGATGGGTATTGGACGCTTTTTTAGAGGCTTTAGGTACGCAGAATTAGTTCAAGCATATGGGGACGTTCCTTATTATACCGAAGAAGTTTTTAATACTGAGCTAGATAAGTTGTACAAGGATAGAACACCGCGGAACGAAGTGATGGATGGCGTGTATGAAGACTTTAGATATGCGTTAGAAAATGTACGTTTAAATGACGGCGATCAGAATGTAAATAGATATGTTGTTGCAGGCTTTGTTTCTAGGTTGGCCTTAATTGAAGGTACTTGGCAAAAGTATTACTACAACAATAATGAGCAGGCTAAAAAGTTTTTAGACCTTGCGGTTGAGGCTGCTGAAATGGTTATTAGTAGTAATAGATATGCCATCGCTAGCGATTACAAGAGCCTTTTTACATCTAAACAATTGCAAGGTAATAGAGAAATGCTTTTATATAGGAATTATGATGCTGCCACAGGTGTTACGCATTCTATTGCTTCTTTAGGCAATTTAGCTGAATCTACACTTAATGGTCCTACTTCCGACTTAATCAAATCATACATCCTTACTAATGGCCAGGTATGGCAAAATGCTACTCCTGCAGATGCATCTTTTGACTTGAACAATTTGATCACAACGCGTGACTCTAGGTTTGAAGCAACCTTTTACAGTAAGCCGAGTCTTTTGAATAGAGGCTCTTATTACTACATCACCAAGTTTTTACCCCGTGAAGTGGAAAAGGCTACGCAAGTAGATATGCAACCTATGCCACCTGAGTTTACAGGAGATAAAAACGAAACAGATGCCCCGGTTTTGCGCTATGCAGAAGTTTTGCTAAACTGGATTGAGGCTAAAGCAGAATTAGCTACTATCGGTGGTGCAGCAGTGACACAAAGTGACATCGAAACATCAATTAATAAAATTAGACTAAGACCCATTGCGCCAGAAGCTGCAGCTAGAGGAGTTGAACAAACAGCGCCACTTACTTTAGCTAGCATCCCATCAGATCCTAATAGAGACCCTAATGTGTCACCACTATTATGGGAAATTAGACGAGAACGCAGAATGGAGTTTGCTTTTGAAACTATGCGTTTAGCAGATTTAAGGAGATGGTCTAAGTTAGAATATATGGATAACAGTGTTAATCCAGATATTATGAGTGGAGGATGGGTAGATTTTCCAGCACAACTTCCAGCGGCACTAACATCGGCGAATGTTGGTAGGCTTGCCGTAGTAAGCACAAGTGGAGTGGAAACTGTTTATAATGGAACAAATGGCGCAGCTATGAAAGGTTTTTATAAAAACACCGTAAATCAAGGTCGTTTACCATTTTTAAATCAACCCAATATCAATCCATATCTAACGCCAGTTGGTCTTGTGGAAATAGATGATTATTCAGCTAGAGGATACGTGTTGTCGCAAACAGAAGGTTGGCCACAGAATTAAAAGTTTATAATCTATATTAAAAAAGATATAAAATGAAACTAACATATAAAACATCAAAAATAGGCCTATTGGCAATCCTTATGGGTTTCCTAACTCTATCTTCATGTGAAAAGGATCTTCCCGGAGCGCTTGATACATCGGCCAATGTAACGGTTTTAAATTCAATTAAAATCCTTAACGCTGGGGCTGATGGAACAACAGTGCTTGAAGGCGTTGTTGATGAAACGGCTAAGACCGTATCATTCCCTCGAATAGAACCCACCACAGATTTCTCAAACCTAAGATTTGAGGCTGTTTTATCGGATGGTGCTACTTTAGATAAAGAAACGTACCCAGTTACATTTGAAGAGGGACAATCTGAGAAAGTAATTGTGGTTAAGGTTTTAAACGGTGCTCGTTACCGCGAATATTTAGTGAGGTTGAGGTTAAAAGTCCCTGTTTTCGGAGCTGATTTTACAACCGGCACCACTTACGATTTCACGAGTAATCCCCTAGGCGATCCCATTTATTATGCTTTTAGTGGCTTCACAACCAGAGGCAGTGGATTTGATGGAGACAAGGTGTTAATTGTAAAAAGACCTGATGATGCACACCTGTTAAACGTAGCTGACTTAAAGAATGGTGTAACTACTAAAATTCCGCTAAATATGACTGGAATTGCTGGCGGTACCTTTAATGTTAACATGGGTGCCCAAGTAAATGGCCATACTTATATTGCAAGTCTATCAGGAAGTGGCGCAAGTCCTTTAAAAGTTTATCATTGGACTGATCCAAGTGCTGCACCAGAAGTAATTCTTAATACAACCACCGCAGGAATACCAGGTGTGGGTACAAGACACGGAGATAATATATCAGTTAGTTTAAACGATCAAGGCAATGGTTACATCTTTTTTGGAGATAATGCAGGAACCAAAACATTAAGATATAATGTAAGCAATTATACAACGGTTAGCAATCCAATTGCGTTTGCAATGCCTATTGCGGGAGCTGGATCCTGGACTTCGTATAACCGAATTGGCAATACAGCCGAGTATATATTTACTGGTCACGATGCGCCGGTAGCATTGATATCAGAAGGCGGTGCAGCATCATATACCATGAGCAGAACTTCTATACCAGTACGAGGATCAGATGCAAGAGTAGTTAACTTTAATGCAGAGCGTTATTTAATTATAACTACAGCTGCAAGAACAGGCTCGGAAGCAACTGTTTTTTATGTTTATGATATTACAAATGGTGCAACTGTAAAAGATGCTTTAACTAATTTAGATAATTCACCTACGGTTACACCGGTATTTCAATATGCATTAATGGGGCCAGTAAATATAGCTCCAGCTTCTCAAACAGGTTTTTACGTTAAGAAAGATGCGTCTGGTAATGATGAATCTTTACTGCTTTATGCCGCAGCAAATGATACAGGTTTTGTAATATTTGAGTTTGGAAAAAAGGTGGCGTTAGATTAGCGGAGTTATACTGTAAAAATTTGAGAGACACATTTTTGTGTCTTTCAAATTTTAAATATAAATACAAGGCTACTAAAACGTAGTAGTATAAATAGTATTTAATTATATCGATGAAAAAGAAATATTTACACCTGGTGGCAGTGCTGATAGTGGCAGTGCTTCTAAATGCCTGTAAAAAGGACGATAACGTGGTTACTCCTGACCCAGTTGAACCTCCGGTAGATACTGATGCGCCAATTTTCCCTAAGAAAGAAATGAGAGCAGTTTGGATAGCTTCTGTTTTTGGATTAGACTGGCCACAAGCTGTATATGGTGTTGAAGCCCAGAAAAAACAATACACAGACTATCTTGATAAGTTTAAGGCGATGAACATCAACGCTGTATATTTTCAAGTAAAAGGAATGGGCGATGCGTTTTATAATTCGCCTTACGAACCTTGGAGTTCAAGCATAACAGGCACAAGAGGTAAAGATCCGGGATATGATGTGCTTAAGTTTATGATTGATGAAGCACATGCTAGAGATATTGAATTTCACGCTTGGATGAATCCCTATCGTATATCAATGCGATCTGGTGCAGGAGATTCATTTGCTACTTTGCCCTCGACTATTAATCCGACTTGGGTAGCAGATTTTCAGAAGATACGAATTTACAATCCAGCATTGCCAGAAGTTAGACAGCGATTAGTTGATATCGTTAAAGATATGATCACTAAATACGATGTAGACGGTATCCATTTCGACGATTATTTTTACCCGGAATTACAACAAGGAGAAGGATTCAACGATCAAGCAGATTACACAAAATACGGTGCAGGAACAGCAACGATCCAAGATTTCAGGAGAGAAAATGT
>DASSWV010000309.1:0-2850 GCA_035704545.1 Pelobium sp. | reverse complement strand
GGCCGAAATGCCCGCTACTCATTAGGAACAGTAAAAATGACGAGGTTTTTTATCGCCTTAATGAGCTCCTTAACATTTTTAACCATGTTAGATGGTTTACGTTGGTATGCCGTAGCCGGTTTGGTAATCGGTAGTGCCATCGCATCGCCAATTGCAGCTAAAGTTTCTAATAAAATATCCGCCAAAACCATTATGGTTGCTGTAGGTATAATTGTAATTTTGGCGAGTTTGAACACGATTGGAAAGTTTTTGATGACTTTGTAAGAATTATCCGTCGACGATAGGAGACATCTCACAAGGTTACATGTTATAAGTAAACCTTTTATGATGCGATGTTTCGTTATCACTCAACATGACGGAAAGGGTAAATAAAGAAACAGAATATGAATATAGAAGAGGTTAAAAAATCAATAGAAGGACAAAGCCCACAGGAGGTTTTAGCTTTTGTTGCTCAAAACTTTACGGAAAGTGCAATTTTTTCTACCAGTTTTGGCTGGGAAGATCAGGTGATTTCTGATATGATTTTTTCTGCTGATTTGGGCATCAAAGTTTTTACATTAGATACCGGACGTATGTTTACCGAAACCTACTACACCTGGAACCGTACGTTAGAAAAATATCAGAAACCAATCCATACTTTTTATCCTGATAAAGAAAAATTGCAAGAAATGGTAACCAAAAAAGGACCGAGTAGTTTTTATGAGTCAGTAGAGAACAGAAAAGAGTGTTGTGGCATCCGTAAAGTGGAACCGTTGAACAGAGCTTTAGCCGGATACAAAGTTTGGGTTACGGGAATAAGGGCAGATCAATCTGCAAATCGTGAGGACATGGCTTGGGTAGAGTGGGATGCAGCACATCAGTTAATCAAAGTTCATCCGCTGTTTTTTTGGACGTTGGATCAAGTAAAAGATTACGTTAAGGAAAAAAATGTGCCTTACAACCCGCTACATGATAAAGGCTTTCCAAGTATAGGTTGCCAACCATGTACAAGAGCGGTACAGCCCGGAGAAGATTTTAGAGCCGGCCGTTGGTGGTGGGAAGATGCCAGCAAAAAAGAATGTGGTTTACATGATGTAACAGCGCATGAGGAGGTTTTTAAACCGTAGTAGAGTCTGCAGTTTTTAGTCTGAAGTCCGCAGTTTGGGATCAAGACTTATAATGAAAAGAATAATTAATGTTGAGAAAGATTAAGATCTTGTTTTCCATTCTACAAGCTCTCACATCTCAGTACGCAATACTAAAAATGAATAAATAAAATGGTTTTTGGGAAAAGATTGAGCCATGCTATAAGGTCTCATATCTCACATCTCAATACTCAATACTATAATAAAAATGGATTATTTAGATCAACTAGAGGCAGAAGCCATCGCGATTTTAAGAGAGGTTGCCGGGCAATTTGAAAAACCTGCCCTGTTATTCTCTGGAGGAAAAGATTCAATCACCTTGGTACGTTTAGCCGAAAAAGCTTTTCGTCCGGGCAAGTTTCCGTTTCCTTTGGTACACGTAGATACGGGGCATAATTTTCCAGAGGTTATTGAATTTCGTGACCGTTTAGCAAAAAAAATCGGCGAAAAGCTAATTGTTGGAAACGTACAAGATGCCATTGATAGCGGAAGAGCGATTGAACAAAAAGGCAAAAATGCAAGTAGAAACGCTTTGCAGACGGTAACGCTTTTAGAGGTTATTGAGCAAAACAAGTTTGATGCTTGTATCGGAGGAGCCCGTAGAGACGAGGAAAAAGCAAGAGCAAAAGAACGTATTTTTTCTGTACGGGATGATTTTGGACAGTGGGATCCAAAACGCCAAAGACCCGAGTTATGGAATACTTTTAACGGAAAAATCAATAAAGGTGAAAATGTAAGAGTTTTCCCGATTAGTAACTGGACAGAGCTTGATGTATGGAATTATATCAAGCGTGAGAAAATTGAAATCCCGTCTATTTACTATTCTCATAACCGTGAAGTAATTGAACGCAACGGGGTTTGGATGGCAGCCCATGAGTTTTTAAACATGGATGCTGATGATCAAGTTTACACAAAAAGTGTTCGCTTCCGTACGGTTGGTGATATGACTTGTACCGCAGCCGTTGAATCAGAAAAAACAGATATTGACGATATTATTTTAGAAATCAGTCAGTCAAAAATTAGTGAAAGAGGTGCCCGGATGGATGATAAAGTTTCTGAAGCAGCCATGGAAGACCGCAAAAAAGGAGGATATTTTTAATGGATATATTAAAATTTTTAACAGCAGGTAGTGTTGATGACGGAAAAAGCACTTTAATTGGTCGTTTATTGTATGATACAGGTTCTGTATTGGCAGATCAGTTAGAAGCCATCCAAAAATCTAATCGTAAAAACGATGATGGAACGGTTGATTTAGCCATCTTAACAGACGGACTAAAAGCGGAGCGTGAGCAGGGAATTACCATTGACGTAGCTTATAAATACTTCCAAACAGAGAGAAGGAAATTTATTATTGCGGATACTCCCGGACATATCCAATATACCCGAAACATGGTTACGGGTGCATCTAACGCAGATTTGGCCATCATTTTAATTGATGCCCGTAAAGGTGTGATTGAACAAACTATCCGCCATACTTATTTGGTTTCATTGCTAGCATTAGAGCATGTGGTGGTTTGCGTTAATAAAATGGATATGGTTGATTACAGCGAAGAGGTTTTCGATAAAATCCATGCAGATTATCATAGTTTGGCGCTAAAATTAAATTTACATGAAGTAACCTTTATCCCGGTAAGTGCTTTACGTGGAGATAATATTGTAAATGATTCAGTAAATATGCCTTGGTATAAAGGGAAAAACTTGTTAAATCATTTAGAAACTGTTCCGG
>DASSWV010000463.1:0-3055 GCA_035704545.1 Pelobium sp. | reverse complement strand
TGATAAAGAGAGTATAGTTGAAAGGTTGTTTCCGGAATAAACTCACTTTTAAAACGAATCCCCCAAATGTCGCACTTCCCGTTAAAAGGCCTAGCTATCAAACGATGCACTTTTCCTTGGGTAACAAAACTCACGAAAGGCGCTTGAATTTTTGTTGAATTGAAATCAATAAAATGCTCTAATTCTCCGTTTACTCCAATCAACAGCTCTTCAAAATTGTGGCTATGAGGTTCATCAGGTTGTGATGAAATCCTATTTGCTTCTGCCTCATCAACTTTAAATATGTGGAATAGCTTATTCATTTATATCTTATTCGGTTTTTTAGGTTTGAGCTAATCGGAAACTTAAAGGAAATTTAAACCAAAACCCTCATACTTTAAAGATACTTTTTTTAAATGCTCAAAAATTTGCCTGCTATTACATTTTGCTTGTCGCTTTTTAGCTGGTGTACAGCTTTATTTATCAATCTCTGTTAAATCAAATCTATTTCTAGCTAAAAAATATTTCAACAGCTTTTGTTCAGTCGGCTTACTTGCGCTATCAGTATCAGCATATAGATTGAATTCGCGGTACAGCTCCCCTCCTTTTACGTAAAACTTATCGAGGCCACGGTATTGTTTTTGGGTGCTGGATGTAAGTTCTGGGAAATTGATTTTATTGACATTTTTACCGTTAAACTCGTAACACAAAATATCCGCAGTGCCATATTTATCGTTTTTGGTATAGTAAATCACAATTTCTGGATTGCTGTCCTTATCCATATCGGTATTAAAAACTTCTTCTAAATGACCATCTAAGTTATCTGTTGAAGCAACGCTAAACTCATTATTTAAAGAATCTGAACGGAGTACCAATACAGATGAAGAAGAATCGGAACCTCTTCCCCAGGCTAAAACATCAAAAATTACGTCGGGGCCAATTTCTATTTTTAAGTGCTTTTTAAAGGGTGCCGGAAGTGTGGTTTTTGCTTCCTTCTTTTTAGCTGTTTGCGGTTGTTTTTGTGAATCGCCACATGAAACCATCAACAATGAAACTCCTAATAAAAAATAAATACTTCTAAACTTTCTCATAATTAATTAAATAGCATCACAGACGGTATCTCTATTTTCTTACCGTCCGTTCCTTTTACATAAACTTTTAATGTTGAACCCGGGCCATCGTCAAAATAAGAAATTTTAATTTTATGCAAACCTGCCTCCAAGGCAACACCCGCAGATTTTTCATAACGAGCATGATCTCCATCATTATCAATAATCAACTCATCATCAATATACAAAAGGCTTCCGTCATCGCTATATAAAGAAAACTCAAAAGTGGCGTTTTCATTTACATTGAGGTAACCTGTAAACACCAAACCGTACTCCCTCGCTTTGCCGGGTACTTTTGCAAAAGAAATTTGAGAGGCGATCCCCCTTTTTGTTGCTAACGAAGTATCAATTTCTATAGCATTCTTAAACTTACCCGGAACGTAGTGGTAATTAAGTCCGCCGGGTTTTAAATTTTGTACGGAAGTAGTTGCAGGCAAAGGGTTCATATTTCTCAAGATAGTTGTTGTTACCACGCTTCGTTTGCCCAATGGCGTGATTACAATAGATTTCACAGGTCTATATTCTCCTTTTGGCACATTTACGATAAAAGGCTGAGTGTACAAACTGGTGGTTTCGTTGGGCTGATAGCCATCAATGGTATAATAAATTTTTGCTCCGTTTACAGAAGGCTTAAAATCAAAAGTATGTGAGCCTTCCACGTTGATGGTGCTGTCTTTTGCCCCGATAACCTCGGGTACACGGAAAAACGTGTTTGATTTTTCAAGCCAGGCTAAATGAGCAGGTATGTTTTCTTCACTAAAAGACCTAAAATTCTTTCGATTGGGGTTTGTCCACGCTATTTCAGCTAAAGCGAACAACCTTGGAAACAGCATATATTCAGCATGGGTAGGTGTTGTAATGTACTCAGTCCATAAATTAGCTTGCACTCCTAAAATATACTTTTGTTGCGCTACCGGTAAAACGGCTGGGGTGGGATTATAAGCGTAAATTTTCTCGATTCTGCCATCGCCACCAATAGTTACTGGCTCTAAAGACGATAAGCCTTGTGTATGATCCAAATATAATCCTTCTGTGCTTGGCGACATGATTACGTAGTGGTTTTGTTTTGCCGCAGCAATTCCACCAGCAACACCCCGCCAGCTCATTACGGTTGCGTTTGGCGCTAAGCCTCCTTCCAAAATTTCATCCCACCCAATAATGGATCTTCCTTTTTTGTTGACAAATTTTTCTATTCGCTGGATAAAATAAGATTGTAACTCATATTCGTCTTTCAACTTCTCTTTTTTGATGCGCTTTTGACAGTATGGACAGGTTTTCCAGACCGTCTTAGGTGCTTCGTCTCCACCAATATGGATGTTTTTTGATGGAAAGAGTGCAATTACCTCTGTTAATACATCTTCTAAAAAATCAAAAGTCTCCTCTTTTCCTGCGCAAAAAATATCAGGAAAAACGCCCCACTTTTCAGCGACTTTATAAGGGCCGGGATTGTTTCCGCAACCCAATTCTGGATAAGCCGCCAATGCTGCCATTGCGTGGCCGGGCATTTCAATTTCGGGAATTACATTAATGTATTTTTTATCAGCGTAAGCAACAATTTCCTTGATTTCTTCTTGCGTGTAGAAAGCACCGTATTTATTTCCATCAAACCATTGTGGCATTCTATCGTGATAATTACCGATAACTGTTTGGTCTCTGTAAGCACCAACCTGCGTTAATTTTGGATATTTTTTAATTTCGATGCGCCAACCTTGGTCATCTGTTAAATGCCAGTGAAAATTATTGAGCTTATACATCGCCATTAGGTCGATGTATTTTTTGATAAAATCCAAGGGAAAATAATGACGGCAGACATCTAAATGTAAACCGCGGTAGGTGTAGCGTGGCTCATCGTTTATTTTACATTGTTGGATCTGATGATTTTCTAAACCGTTTAAATAAAGCTGGATTAAGGTTTGAGTGCCATAAAAAACACCTTTAGCGGTTCCAGTTAACTGGATATTGCTTTC
>DASSWV010000437.1:0-5406 GCA_035704545.1 Pelobium sp. | reverse complement strand
AATATATCTACAATTTCATCTGATTTTGCCGAAAAGAAAACTTGGTTCAGCATGGAACTTTGTTTTTGCTTGTCTAGTTCTGCCAATTGAGGAAGCGCATCTGCAATAGCTTTACGTCCTTTAATGATGTCTTCGCTCATTACATCCAAGCCTAAACGGTGGTAGCTGTACATGATATTTCTAATGGGTAAAAAGCTTTTATTGTTTAAATTTTCTACCAACCAATACCTATTTGTTAATCCTTCGAAAGCTTTCCAGCCAGCAAAAGAAGCGTTTTGAGCGTTGTTAACTACTGTTTGTGCTCTCGCATAATAATCGGTACCTCCAAGTTTCGAGAACGAATCCTCATCAAACCCAATAATCACATAAGCATAAAATGCCAGCATTGAAGCGAGGTTGTTCTGGTAATTTTGATCGGTATAATCCAAAGGTTGCCCTTGCGTGTAATTAAAATCAAAATTTTTGTCATTGATACTCAACAAGGGCGTATTGTAGGATGCGCCATAAACCGGTCTGCTGCTTAATATTTGTGCCTCACCTTGGTAATTACTGCCACCATCCCAATTTTTTAAAGTGATGACCAAGTTACAGTCGATTCGCTCTTGAGATTTTAATTCATAATCTACCCATTTCCTGTTGTTTAAAAACTCGCTGATGATGATCTGTAAGTCTTCTAAAGCTTTTTTATTGGTGTTTTGAATTTGTGGAGATAGTACCTGGACCCTACAATTTAAATCTTGTGCAAAGGTATTTATCGATAAAAAACATAGTGCAAGCACAATTAATTTCTTCATATCAGCGATACTATTTTGTTGCAGATGTCTTTTGCAACTTCTTCTTTAGTTTTTAAATTAAACTGCGTTTTAACCAAATTCTTATCAATAATGGTGATTTTATTAGTGTCGGTTTTAAATCCAGCTCCTGCATCTTTTAAAGAGTTGAGCACTATAAAATCAAGGTTTTTACGTTGTAGTTTTTTAATTGCATTTTCTTCCTCATCATTGGTTTCTAAAGCAAACCCAACTAAAATTTGGTTTTTTTTTGTTTTACCTAAGGTAAAAAGAATATCAGTGGTTTTCTTTAAGTTAACAGAAAACTCACTGGTGTTTTTTTTAATTTTTTGAGTTGCGACTTCCTGCGGAGTGTAATCTGCTACGGCAGCGCTCATTACGCAAATGTCTACAGTTTCAAACTCCGTTTGGCAAACCTCTAACAGTTCAGATGCGGAAGTAATGTTTTTCAACTTTACACCCTTTGGTGCTGTTAAATTTGTTGGGCCACTTACTAAAACTACATCAGCACCTAACTTTTTAAGTTCAGTTGCAATAGCATAACCCATTTTACCTGATGAATGGTTACCGATAAACCTCACCGGATCTATTGCCTCATAAGTTGGACCTGCCGTTACCAGTACTTTTTTGTTGTTTAAGGGGTGATTTAAGCTCAGCTCATTGGTTATGAAATCTAAAATTTCTTCTGGCTCTGCCAGCCTTCCCTCGCCATACAAACCACTGGCAAGCTCTCCTTTGCCTGGTTCAATAACCGTGTTGGAGTAGTGCTTGAGTTTGACAATATTGTTTTGAGTGCTCATGTGCTTCCACATATCTAAATCCATAGCCGGAGCAATATAAACCGGGCATTTGGCAGAAAGGTAAACAGCAGAAAGTAAATTGTCGCAAATTCCGTTTGCAAATTTTGCAATAGTGTTTGCCGTAGCCGGCGCAACTAGCAATAAATCTGCCCATAAGGCAAGTTCAACATGATTGTTCCAAGTGCCTGTGTCAGTATCTGCATAGGTACTATAAACCTGATTTTTTGCTAAAGTGGAAAGTGTGAGCGGAGTGATAAAAGAGGTAGCGTCTTTTGTCATCACTACCTTTACGTTTGCACCAGCTTTTACAAATAACCTGATAATTTCTGCAGATTTATAACTTGCAATGCTGCCGCAAACGCCAAGAAGTATGTTTTTGTCTTTAAGCATTGTGGACATGCTCAAATATAGAACAATTAGTTTTGTTCTTTAACCGGATTTCTGTGATAAACTTTACCGTTTAAAAATTCATCGATTGCAACCAAAGAAGGTTTTGGCATTCTTTCGTAGTGCTTAGAAATCTCAATTTGCTCTCTGTTTTCAAAGATCTCTTCTAAGTTGTCGTTAGAACTTGCAAATTCTGCCAACTTACTGTGCAATTCTTCTTTTACGTTTGCCGCAATTTGGTTAGCTCTTTTGCTAATAATTACCAAAGACTCGTAAATATTTTCTGTTTCCACATCTAACAGTCTTAAATCTCTAGTTACTGTTGTGTTTGCCACTGTTGGCTTATTTGCTTCTTTAGTGTTGTCTTTATTGTTCATCTGTTTGCTTGGTTTTATAGCCGTAGGCCGCTAAAAATTCTTTTGTTTCTTCTATACCTTTTAATGAAGCCTCTTTTAAATCTTCCGCTTCTTTTGCATAAGTGCTTTTTGGATACCTTTCCATAAATCTATTGTATTCTTCAATAGCTTCGTTGTATCTCTCTTCCTGCTTAGTTTCTACACTGTTTTTTGCATATAAATATTGAGCTTTAATTGATAAAAACTCCATTTCTTCTGCATATTTAGTGTCGGGAAAATCTTTTGCAGAGTTTTTGAAAGCAATTACCGCTGCTTGATAATCTCCAATATCTAAAAACAGTTTTGCATTTTCAAAAGACTTACGTTCTAATTTATCTCTTAAATCAGCAATCAATTTACTAGCTTCTGCAACGCGTTCACTTTTTGGATAAAGGTTAATAAACAGTTGCAAGGATTCTATCGCTTTATAAGTATTCTCCTGGTCTAAAGAGTAATTCGGAGAATCTAAATAATAACAGTAAGCTGCTAAAAATCGGCACTCTTCAGCTTTTGGGCTACTAGGATAAGTGTCTGCAAAAGTTTTAAAGTGGTATCTTGCTGATAAATAATCTTTTAATTGGTAATTAGTATAAGCGTAATAATAATATAAATCTTCTGATTCCGCTCTTCCTCTGTAGCGCTGTACTAAGTCATCAAATAAAATTAATGCTTTTGAATAATCTTTTTTGTTATATAAACGGATAGCTTCCTGGTATTTTTTTGCAACATCAGTACTTGCTCTAAGTTTCTCAAATCTGCTTTTACAACCTGTAAAAACAACAGTAAATAATATAAATAAGCTCAGTACCGCTAAGCCCTTGTTTTTAAACATTCTGCAAAGATAGGTTAATAAATAATAATGTCAATTTTAAATAATAGTAAATGCTAATCTAAAATAATTATTTCAGCTGTACAGATAATTAACAAAATTTAACGTGGCGGTTGAATGAATGATAGAGGGGTTTAATGAATGAATGATAGAAGGATAGAAGGAATGAATTCAAGCAAAAAATAACTAATGAACTAGTTTGCCATAAAGACTAATATATTCAATCCTTCATTCTTTCAAAACTCACTCATTATTACTCAACTCATTTGTATTTTGCAATTGTAGAATCACTTTTAAGGATTATATTTTTGATAACACTATCAACCGAGTTGATTTTTACTTTCTGGTTGTTTAAATAGGCCATAATCTCTTCATGAGATTTACCTGGATACTCTGGGTCAAAATTACGCATCCAAGTCATCATTGCCTCGTCCGCAGCACCCAACTGTTCGATAGTTTGGGTCAATTCATCTTTTACTTGTGCGGTATCTAAATTCATATTTACAGACTTTAAACTATCAAGACGATTCATAATCTTATTTAAATACATCTTTTTCTCCATCAGCATCCCCATATCAGCCATAACGCTATCATGTATTGTGATAACTTCCTGCTGTAGTTCTTCTTGTTGCTTTTTATGGTTGTTGCAGGCGGTAAAAATAAAAACTAATCCTAGTAAGCTCAGAGCTATATTTTTAAACATTTTATTTATTGTCATGGTTTTTGCTTAGTATAAGTTAATAATTGTATTCTAAAAAGATAAGCTTGCAAATACCGCATTGCCCTAGTTTTAGGACCCAAATTTATAAAAACAATCAATATTTATCTGTGTTATTGTAAATGGATTTGTAGCAAGAATCCTTATATTTGAATTTTAATTATTTTATGATGGAATTACCTGTTGGATCGAGAAAAGAAGTGATGAGTTATTTGGAACCATTTATGGTTAATGAAATGGCTGATTATTTAAAACCGGTTGAAGAGATGTGGCAGCCAGCAGACTTTTTGCCTGATGCTAGTAAAGATACTTTTTTTGACGAAGTGAGAGACTTGCAAGGAAATGCAAATGAACTTTCTTACGATCTGATGGCTGTTTTAGTGGGCGATACAATCACCGAAGAAGCTTTGCCAACTTACGAGTCGTGGTTGACAATGGTTGATGATATTTCCAGAAGCGAGCAAGGTGGGTGGATGAAGTGGGTAAGAGCTTGGACAGCGGAAGAAAACCGTCATGGTGATTTGCTAAACAAATACCTTTATTTATCTGGGAGAATTAACATGAGAGCGATGGAAGCATCAACTCAGTATTTAATTCAAGACGGTTTTGATATCGGGACTGGTTATGATCCTTACAGAAATTTCATTTATACGTCCTTTCAAGAAATAGCTACTAATGTTTCGCACAGAAGAGTTGCAATGTTGGCTAAAAACTCTGGCGATAAATTGCTTTCTAAAATGTGTGGCGTAATTGCAGCTGATGAGGCCCGACATGCTAAAGCTTATAAAGCGTTCATCAGTAAAGCATTTGAAGTAGATGCCAACGAAGTGATGATTGCTTTTGAGGATATGATGCGTAAAAAAATTGTGATGCCTGCTCATTTTTTAAGAGAATTGGGGACTAATATTGGACATACTTTTGGTCACTTTACGGATGCAGCACAACGTTTAGGTGTTTATACAGCAGTTGATTATGTAGATATATTAAAAACCTTAATTGAGGATTGGAATATTGAAAGCATGAAAGACTTGAATGGGGCCGGAGAAAAAGCTCGCGATTACATTGTGGCTTTGCCAGCTCGTTTAACACGAATTGCAGATCGAATAAAAGTACCTCAGATGGAATATAAGTTTAGTTGGATTTTAGCCTAACCTAACTGATAATTCTTAAAAACGCTTATTTTTCACAGTAAACTGCTAATTTTCAACAGGTAGTTTGTAGCTATAAATCCATTTTTATGAACGAAGAAAAGGACATTAAAAAATCGGATGTAAATACACCAAAAAAGGAGGTAAAAACAGCTATAAAAAAAGGTTTAAAATCTAAAGAAGATATAGTAGCCAATTGGTTGCCCCGATATACAGGAAGGCCCTTAAAAGAATTTGGTGAATATATTTTGCTGACAAACTTCTCTAAATACGTACAACTTTTTTCCGAATGGAACGATGATGCGCCAATTTATGGTTTAGAAAAACCGATGCAGAGC
>DASSWV010000346.1:0-4779 GCA_035704545.1 Pelobium sp. | reverse complement strand
CAAAGCTTTTCCGAAAGTATAAACACGAGCAAAAACCTTGTTTTGTAGATTTAGATGTTGTATTAAACCTTCCCCGTTTTTACCAAAAACACCTAAAGCGTGTGCTTCATCCACTATTAAATTTGCGCCGTATTTATTTGTCAGTTCGTTAATATCAACAAGTGGCGCACAATCCCCATCCATAGAGAAAACACTTTCTGTAACTACAAAAATATTTCCCTTGCTCTGCTTCAGTTTTTCTTCTAAAGCTGCTAAATCGTTATGTGCAAAAGTGTAGCGGTTAGCCAAACTCAGCCGGGCGCCATCAATTAAACTGGCGTGGATCAATTCATCACAAATAATGGTATCGCCACGTTGTGCAATACACGAAAGCAGGCCTAAATTGGCATCGTAACCAGAGTTAAAAATCAATGCAGCTTCCGCCTGATGGAAATCGGCAATTTTCTGTTCTAATTCTTCTGTAAATTTGGTGTTTCCAGATATTAACCTTGACCCAGTTGCGCCATTTTTTGTATTTGGATGGGCATCTAACAATAACTGGATTTTCTTCTTATGACTAATGCTTTGTGCAAAGCTGAGATAATCGTTAGAGCAAAAGTCAGCCAAGCCTTCGGGGTATTGGTGTAATTCCCGTAGCGAATTTTGCTGTTTTCTTTCCTGTAGTTTCTGCTGTAAAAAATTTTCCAAAAGATATTTGTATTGCTCTTCAAAAACGGCAATAAGCCAAATATAAAGTTTTGAAATTAAAAATCAGAAAACCTATTTCGGGAGCAAATAGCTCAACTATTTTATCAAAAGCTTTACGAATACACGCATCAAAAAACATTAATTTTATTAATTTGCAAACATGCAATTCAAAAATATTGTAGGTCAAGTCGCTGTTAAAAAACATCTGATACAAACTGTTAAAGATGAACGCATTAGTCACGCACAGCTTTTTTTAGGCCCAGAAGGCTCGGGAAGTTTAGCTTTGGCTTTGGCTTATGCACAATATATTTGTTGCGAAAACAAACAAGAAGAAGATTCATGTGGTGAATGTTCATCATGCAGAAAATACAGCAAACTGGTTCACCCAGATTTGCATTTTTCCTATCCTTTTTTCGCAAAGCATAAAGAAGACACGGCATTAACTTTTATAGAAGAATGGCGAACTGCGTTTCTGGCAAACCCTTATTTAGGTTTGGATGAGTGGCGAGAGCAGCTGAACGCAGAAAACAAACAGGCTAACATCAACATTGCCGAGGCGCATAGCATCATCAGTAAACTGAGCCTAAAACCTTTCGAATCAGAATATAAAGTCTTGATTCTTTGGTTGCCAGAATATTTAGAGAAAGAAGGCAATGCACTGCTTAAAGTAATTGAAGAGCCCTCGCAAAAAACACTTTTTTTATTGGTTGCGCAAAATCAAGATCAGATTTTGAACACCATTATATCCAGAACGCAACTGGTGAAAATTCCAAAATTAAAGAACAACGAGATTGAAGATTATTTGGTTGATCAAAAAAACACCAACAGTGCACTCGCCAAACAATTAGCTTATTTAAGCAACGGAAGTCTACAAACCGCTCTGCAATTATTACAGCATCAAGAAAACAACTATCACGATTTATTTTTGGGTTGGTTGCGAGCTTGTTGGGGAAACAAAGGATTGGATATTGTTGTTTACACCGAGGGCGAGCTGGCGAAAATGGGTCGTGAAAACCAAAAAAACTTTTTACGTTACGGCGTAAACTTGATGCGTGAATGCACACTTTTTATTGCCCAAACTCCTGGTTTAATTCATATTCCAGAAAAAGAGTTAGAATTTATCAGTAAATTTTCATCGGTATTAACACTGGCACAAGTGCAAGCAGTTGCGCAGGAACTGGAAAAAGCCCAATATCATATTGAAAGAAATGCGAACCCTAAAATATTATTTTTAGATGTATCTTTGACATTAGTTAAAATTTTAAAATTTAAAACGCTCCGCCCCACGGCGGACTCAATTATATTATAGATTATGGGATGTGGAAGTTGTTCATCAGGCGGTGGTTGCACCCCTAATGGCTGCAAAAGTAATGGCAGCTGTTTAACCGACGGCGGTTGCAGCAAATTAGATGTTTACGATTGGTTGTCCGACATGGATTTACCTTCTAATTATAAGCCTTTTCCTTACGTTGAAATACGTTTTAAAGGCTCAAGAAAAGAATTTTACCGAAATGACGATAACATCTACATAGAAAACGGCGAATTAGTGGCAGTTGAAACTACTACCGGCGGTTATGATATTGGGCATGTTACCCTTACCGGCGAGCTGGTGCGTATGCAGATGAAACGCAAAAAAGTTACGGAAGAAAAAGCGCCTTTAAAACTTTACCGAAAAGCTACTCCGCAAGATGTAGAAAAGTGGAAGAACGCCAAGGAAAAAGAGTCAGAAACAATGCATAAAGCCCGTACAATAGCTTTAGACTTAGGTTTGGCGATGAAACTTTCGGATGTTGAGTACCAAGGCGACCGTTCAAAAGCCACCTTTTATTATACTGCTGATGGGCGTGTGGATTTTAGAGAACTGATTAAAAAACTCGCAGAAACTTTTAGGGTGCGAATAGAAATGCGCCAAATTGGAATGCGCCAGGAAGCCAGCCGTTTAGGCGGAATTGGTTCTTGCGGACGGGAATTATGTTGCAGCACTTGGTTAACCGATTTTAAAACTGTTTCTACCTCTTCTGCCAGATACCAAAATTTATCTTTGAATACTTTAAAACTGGCGGGCCAATGCGGAAAACTTAAATGCTGTTTAAACTACGAGCTAGACACTTATATGGATGCGCTAAAAACCATACCGTCTCATGCCGATAGGCTAAAAACCGAAAAAGGGGAAGCCAGACTCCAGAAAACTGACATTTTTAAACAGTTGATGTGGTTTAGTTATTTTGGAGAAGAAAATGCTTGGATCCCGGTGGAAGCAAAACGTGTGAAAGAGATTCAGGAGATGAACAAACGTGGCGAAAAACCAGAAGATTTACGCGATATGGCAGCAGTGATGGAAGAGTTAAAAGTAACAGAGAAATCTTTTGACTATGAAAACGTTGTTGGCCAGGATAGCCTTACCCGTTTAGATGAGAAAGCCCGCAAAAGCAAGAATAACAACAGAAACAAAGCTAGGAACAGCAGGACAACCAACAAAACTGAAAAGCCAGAATTAGCTACTAGCCCAAAACTTGCCAAACCCAAATCAAGTAATCCTACAGATCAAACGGAAAAACCTAAACGCAACAACAGAAATAAAAAACGTAGAAACAATAACAACAAACCCCCGCAGGAGTAATGAAATTTAAGAAGTTATTTTTTTTGTTTTTTGTAACGCTACTGGCCATGCAAGCCTGTGTTGATCCAAACGTGAAGGTTGATACTTATGAGAAAATTCCCAAAAATAACTGGACGTACATTAACCCAATAAAAGCAACGATAAATGTTACTGATAGTACTCAGGCTTATAATATTTACGTAAACTTTAGGCATACCGCAGACTATAAATATGCTAACATTTGGTTGAGGTTCCACATCATAGGGCCTAATCAAAAAGATGTGCCTATGCGACAGGAATTTCAGTTAGCAATGCCCGATGGACAATGGTTAGGGACTGGGTCAGGGAATTTATTTACTTACCAACTGATTTATAAAGAGAATTATAAATTTGCCAGCGTTGGTAAATATACCTTAATTGTTGAGCAGAATATGAGAGACAATCCGCTAAAAGAAATTAGCGATGTTGGGATTTATGTAGAACTAGCAAAGTAGCCTTACCCTAATTAATAGTAATTACCTTGATAGAGTAACCCTCGCCAACCTTCTGCTTAGGTTTTGTTGGATAAAAAACATTTCCGGTTATAATAGCTGCAGGAAACAAGGAAAAAACTCCAGAAAAAGCAATTGCCCCAGAATTTAAATCTGCTGCATTAGAAGCTAAAATAGCCGCTCCTCCTATTACCGCCCACGAGCCCAAAAAAGTAAAGAATTCTGCAGATTTAGAAACACTTTTAATTGCAACAATATCAGCGATTGCAAAAGCCTGTTTTTTATCAGTTCTCTTATCAACCTTTAACCAAACCTGGTTTGTACTGATGGAATCAACCCTGCCTCTAAACCCTAAAAGCTCTTGCGGTTTACCAGATTTTTTGATCGCTAATTTTGAGCTAGGGTAAGAGAGCCGTACATAGTCGCCTTTTTTGATAACTTTTGAAGTAGTGTTATCAAAAGATATTAATATTTTGTTTTCTTGAGCGTAAGAAATGTGCGCAGTTAAACACAATGTAAGGGCAATAATTAGGAACCTGATAACCATAGAATAAAAGTAAGTACATTTTCTTAGGTTCACACAAAAAAATTAAAATATCGGATTAGCTTATTAGCATTAAAAAATGTACATTTGCGTCCCTTTCGAGAAAAGGGGTATTGCAAAAATTTAATGTATTTAAAAAATGGCAACTAAAATCAGATTACAAAGACACGGTAAAAAAGGAAAACCTTTTTACTACATCGTAGTGGCAGATTCAAGATCTCCAAGAGACGGTAAATTTATTGAAAGATTAGGCTCTTACAATCCAAACACCAATCCAGCAACCATCGTTTTAAATTTCGATAGTGATGTTAAGTGGGTAACAACAGGTGCTACCCCTACTGATACCGCAAAAACAATCCTTTCTAACGAAGGTGTGCTTTACAAAAAGCATTTGAACGGTGGTATTACTAAAGGTGCTTTAACCCAAGAACAGGCAGATGCTAAATTTGCAACTTGGT
>DASSWV010000340.1:0-13939 GCA_035704545.1 Pelobium sp. | reverse complement strand
TACCAATTTATCTTTATGGATGATGCATTTTTTGTAATACCGTTTGGCCTTATCTATAAAAACAATTTCTTCGTACTCTTCATTAGGGCATTCGGGGATGCCGATGCTACATAAATCAAAGCCATGAATTTTGATGATATTCATAAAAACACTACCGCCATAAACGCTGGCAATATCGCCTTGTATGTATTTTGCAACTACTTCTGCCTGCTGTTCAGCGGCGGCGGTTATACCGTATAAAGTTCCTTGGAACTCTGCAATCTCGCCAATGGCAAAAATATTTTCATCATTAGTCTGCAAACGTTCATCTACCAAAACTCCCTTTTTACAATTTAGGCCACACTCTTTTGCTAATTCGATATTTGGCGTGGTACCTATGGCCAAAATCACGGCATCGCAGTTTATTTTACGCCCGCTTCTTAAGCCTACACCGGTTAATTTATTTCGACCATAAAAAAGTTCAACCTCGTCATCGTAATAAATATCACAACCTTGATCTACCATTTCTTCATGCAAAAGCTGACTCCCTAAAGCATCTAATTGCCGACTTAAAAATCTGGAAATGCGTTGTACAATAGTGATTTGTACTCCTAATTCTCGTAAAGAAGCCGCCATTTCTAAGCCTAAAAGTCCGCCACCGATGATGAGCACATGACTTTCTTTTGGTAAATGTTTTTTAAAATCATCGGCATCTTTACGGCTACGCATCGAAAAAATACCAGGAAGTTTTGGAACATTCTTCGGAATAGTTGCTCGGCTGCCGGTAGCTAAAATCAGCACATCGTATTCAGTTTTTGCACCGAAATCATCCACCACAAATCTGTTTTCGCGGTCAATTCTTGTAATACCAACTCCGCGTTTAAACCAAATGTTATAAGCAGGTTCTTCTTCATCTGTCATTTTTACCAGTTGCTCCCATTTTTGCTCACCGCTGATGTAATCGGGTAACATTACTCGGTTGTAAAACGGTAGATTTTCCTTACTGAAAACGGTGATTTCATCCTCCATGTTCATCTCGCGGTAGGCTTTCACAAAACCGAAAGAACCTGCGCCAGAACCCACAATTACAATGCGCTGTTTTGGCTTTTTATATTTAGAAACCTGTACTGCGCAGTACTTAAAATCCGGTTCTTTTGATATAGAATCTACCCGCGGGCTGGTCAAATTGTTTACCCTATTTAAATCGTTGCCGAGAATTTTCCCGTAGTGCATTGGTAAAAATACAACTCCTTGTTTGATCCCATCGGTGATTTTAGCTTTTACACGTACTTCGCCCCATTTTGATTTTACAACGGCAACCTCATCTTCTCCTAAACACAAACGCTCCGCGTCTTTTGGATGGATCTCTAAAAATGATTGTTTGATGTGTTGATTAAGCTTGTTGACTTTACCAGTTTTTGAACGCGTATGCCATTGGTCTCTAATTCTTCCGGTGGTTAAAATAAAAGGGAAATCTTCATTTGGCCTTTCGCTTTTAAAAACATCTTCAACTGGCGAAATCTTCGCTTTTTTTGATGGCGTATAAAACTGATGATCGGTAAAAAGTCTTTGCGTTCCTTTATTTTCTTTTTGCAGATAAGGCCATTGCACAGTCCGGTTTTCTTTTAAAACCGCATAAGTTAAACCGTTGATATTGATGTTTGTACCTTCAGTTAACCGACCGTGTTCGAGGAAAATCTCTTCTTGGTTTTCATAATCAAACCCTTTGTAACCCATCTTTTGGGCAAACTTGTAAATAATTTCAGCATCGGGCAAGGCATCGCCTGGCGCATCAACAATTTTAGGGAGGTACGTGATTCTTCTTTCAGAGTTAGTCATGGTGCCTTCTTTTTCTGCCCAAGCTGCGGCCGGTAAAATCACATCGGCATAAGCCAAACATTCTGATTTATTACTGATTTCTTGTACCACCACATATTTTGCTTTCTTTAACGCTGCTTCCGCCATACGAACGTTTGGCAAACTCAGTAAAGGATTGGTGCATATAATCCAAATGGCTTTCAATTTTCCGCTTTCCAAAGCTTCAAACATTTCTGTTGCCGTTAAACCCGGTTTCGGGTTAATTTCCGTTCCGCCCCAAAAATCTTGAACTTCTTTCCGGTGTAATGGATTATCCAGGTTTTTATGAACCGCCAGCATGTTTGATAAACCGCCAACTTCTCTGCCACCCATTGCATTTGGCTGACCTGTTAAAGAAAGTGGCCCAGAGCCCGCTTTTCCGATTTTACCGGTGATGAGGTGGAGATTGATTAAACTTAGGTTTTTATCCACGCCCATGGCACTTTGGTTTAAACCCATTGTCCACATACTGATATATCCTTTTGATTCGGCAATCATATTTGCCGCCAGTTTGATATCGGCAACAGCCAAACCACAAATCTCCGCAGATTCATCTAAGCTTTTTGCGAAAACAACCTCTTGATATTTCTTAAAACCTTCGGTATGGTTTTCAATAAATTTAAAATCGATGTCGCCGTTTTCTATCAAACACCTGCCTATCGCATGGTTTAAAGTAACATCGGTACCGGGGTTAAGTTGCAAATGCAAATCAGCGATGGAGCAAGTATCGGTTACGCGTGGATCAACCACAATGATTTTAATACCTGGATTTGCCAGCTTATGCGCTTCCACTCTTCTCCATAAAATGGGATGACACCAAGCCGGGTTTGCTCCGGTAACGTAAAAACAATCGGCTAACTCAATATCATCATAACAAAGTGGAACGCTATCCTCGCCTAAAGACATTTTGTAGCCAACAACTGCACTGCTCATGCACAAACGAGAATTGGTATCGATATTATTGCTGCCGATAAAGCCTTTCATCAGCTTATTTACCACGTAATATTCTTCGGTCAAACACTGACCAGAAACGTAAAAAGCCACAGAATCTGGACCGTATTTTTTAATGAAAGTTTTGAAAACGGCGGCGGTTCTGTCCAAAGCTTCGTCCCAACTTACACGCTGCAAAGGCATATTCTTGTTGTAACGCATTTGCGGATGAGTGAGCCGGTCTGATTTATCATTTACGGTATAGTGCAAATTCATCCCTTTGCTACAGAGCATCCCTTTGTTTGATGGATGGTTGGTATCGCCTTTTAAAGTTAAGTCGCCACTTTTTTCTTTTTTAATTACAACGCCACAGCCCACGCCGCAATAACAGCAAGTGGAGGGAAATTCGTTTGAAACTTTTTTCTTTGGCATCGGCACTAAAAATTAAATAAAAGATGTCTAAAAATGTCAAATCACATTATAATAGATTTCGATTGGGGATTCCATTAAAAAACAAATGCTTTTGCTGAGCCGTTCAATGTCTCCCTCTGGAGGGAGATAAAGAGGGAGGTTAGGCAAATCTTTTTAAAACACATTTATTTCTTTATAAAAGATAAATGGAAACTGACAAACCACCCCCAACCCCCGCCAGCGGGGGACACACCTACTTTCTGAGAAATCGTCATTGATAATTGTTTTATATATAAGGTTGAGCGTCATTATGGGATATTTAATTATCAATCTCCTAACAGTTGCGAGCTTATTGAACTCCGATTAGTCTGACTATAATTATTTTGTTAAACAGCCTTTATAAAGCTATTATTCTGTAAAATCGTAAAGGAGGTTTTCGGAAGGTTCTTCCTCTTCTTTCGTGGTAAAGCGAGTGATAAAGATAATTACTGAAACGATGATGATTCCGTAACCGATATACTCGAAAGCCTGAACATAGGAAATGGATTCTGACTTAAAAAGAAAGCCTAAGGCCATTCCGCCCAAGTTTCCGCCAGCGCCTACGATACCGCTAATCAATCCTACATTTTTTTCGTTAACAAAAGGTACAATTCCGTAAGTTGCACCGTTAGACATCTTTAAAAATAAAGCAAAAGTGAGCATGGAAATGATGGCAAAAACGAATGAGCCTGCCTGCGCAAAAAGGATCAAGCCACATCCTTCAAGCAACAACATTAACGCTAGCAACATTCCCTTTCCTTTCATTCCAAACTTCACTCCTATCTTATCTGAAACTATCCCTCCCAAAGCTCTCGCAAAAAGGTTCATTAAACCGAAAACACCGGCCCAAAACCCTGCATTCGCCTGCGAAAGTCCAAAACTATCTACAAAGTGCAAGGCCGCCACGTTATCAAAAGTGATCTCCATGCCAAAACACATGGCATAACCCAAGGTTAAAGCCCAAACTCGCCAGTCGGCCAAAACAGACCAGTCGGTTTTTTGTGCTTCTTTTTTTGAATGCCCGATTTCATCGAAGTTACCTTTGGGCGTATCTTTAGTGTACTTCCAGTACAAAATCGCTGTTATCCACATCATTATCCCGGGAATAATCATGGCGTATCTCCAGGCTTCTGCGGAAGTGTAGCCAAAACCCACAATTGCGGCAAAAATTACCGGCATTACCATATTGGTTACACCCCCACCTAAATTGCCCCAACCGCCTGTAACTGCGTTTGCAGTTCCTTTAATGTTAGGAGCGAACATCATGGATGTATGATATTGCGTAATTACAAAAGACGCCCCGATTATACCAATGGCTAATCGAAACAGTAAAAAAGTTTCATAGCTATTGGCCAACCCAACTGTCATAACGGGTATTGATCCGATTAGCAAAAGCCAAACCGCAGACTTACGTGGACCAAAAATATCACATAGTTTCCCAATAACTAATCGGGCGATAATGGTGGCAGCAACAGAAGCGATGATGATGTTCCCTACTTGCCCTTTGCTTAAATCAAGCTCGGCTCTAATGGTAGGCATTAGTGGTGCTAAACCAAACCAGCCAAAAAAACAGACGAAAAACATGAGCCACGTAATGTGGAAACTGCGCATTTGGACGCCCTTGAAAGAAAATATATTGAGTTTGTTAAGTGGTTTCTGAATGTTCATAGTCCAGTTTTTAGATGTGAAATTTGTTAAATAAATGTTGGAGAAAAAGTGATCATTGTCCAGGCCCATTGATTAGGCCCACTGTTAACTGCTCCTTTTATGGCTTCCATAGATTTTGCAGAAAACAGGTGTGAATAACCAAGTTTTAAATTGACGTTTGGGTAGATGTTTAGGTTATAAACCGCATCTATCTCTTGGCCTAAAGAACTGCTTACTTTTGTTGTCTCGGAATAAATATCAACCGGAGAATTAAACTGGTGCAGGTTAATTAACACCATTGATTTTGCACCGGTCTTAAATTTTGTGTTTAAGTAAAAATCAATTAAACCAGTGGTTTTTCCGGACTGACCAAAACCGTTACCCACGTAGAAATAATCCATATAACCATAAAATTTATGGTTTGTACCAAAAGTTGGGTCAAAAGCATTTTCTTTTATAGATGAACCTTTTGTTCCAGATAAATAATCGACACCTAAAACTGGACTGGCAAAAACTTTAGGCAAAGAAGCACTAAACGCTAATAAAAAAGCACTTACATCAGTAGAGTTTACCGTTTTACCAATTTGGTAATACCCTTCCTCCTGAAGAGTAATTTGTCCAACTTTTTGTTCGGCAAATAAACCTAAGGTTTGCTTAAAGGCTGTGGTTGAATCTAACTTTTGCCTACCATCGTTAACAAACAAAAAAGAAAGCTTTGCGCTTTTAAAACGCTTATGCAACCAAACGTACTGCATAGTTTTATAGTTGGCCGTTCCATTATAAAAAGTGCTACTTAGCTTTGTTGGCTCAAGGCCGATATTTTGGTTGAACGCAACACCAGCATCAATAGCAAAACCCAAACTATCTTGGTAAGATAATTTTAGCAGATCATGACTTCTGCCTTGCTGAATCCAATCCAATCCGCCTAAAAACCTTTCGTTATCATAACTTAAAGACTGGCGACCAATTTTAAAAGACAGTTTTTTATTGAAATGATATTCAGCGTAAGCTTCATAAAGATTAATTAAAGAAGGGTCGGTTTTATAAACTTGCGCTGTAACGCCCCAAGTTCTTACATCTTGTAAAGAGACTTTAAAAGTCAGTTTATCTTTGCCGTAACCGAAATTGAGCCTTGTTCTTTGCTCCACAAAAAAGGCGGGAGAACTAGCCGAAGTATTAATGGTTTTAAAACCGTTACGGAATTCGGCTCTTGGCCTAATTTCTCCCGAAAGGGAAAATTGACCAAATACATTATGTGCACTGAAGCCTGGGATCAAAAAAATCAGGAAAATTCGTGGGAGCCTAAATTTTCGATACATTTGTTAAGTTTTAAGTTGAACGATTTAAGACTAATCAATACCCCATTTCAGACTGCAATCTGAATGGGGTTTTTAATCGAACGTATTACTCCTACAGCTTTCGCTATTCTCAATTGAACGTTTATTATTAAGGTTCCACGTTCTTGTGAAATGGTTTCGAAAATTGATGATTAAGCAGACATCTCTGTCCCCACACTTCTTACTTCTATAAAAACCTTCCCTTCTGAAACGGTAATAGGAAAAGTTTTGATTTTATAATCTTCTCCGGTTAAGCAATCTCCAGTTTTTAAAGAAAAAGACTTTTTATGAAACGGACAGGCTATTTTTGGCTCGCAATCTTCACCCGAACTACCAATCATACCACGAGAAAGAGCCATCTGCTGTTTATGAGGACACATATTTTGTGTGGCATACCACTCGCCTCGGCGAGTGAAATTAAAAATGGCAATTTGTTCGTCTTCGTATTTTACGCACACTCCTCCGTTTTGCGGAACATCATCTGAGTAGCAAGCAAAAAACAAATTTTCTGCTCCATGCATTTTCTCAATTTCTCGGTCTAAAACTATTATTTCGCTCATGTTATTAGTTATTTAGTTTGTTAGGTATTAGTTTGTTAGCCATTAGTTGAATTAGTCCATTGTTCATTAGTCAGCACCGTTAGCAAGTAGCTCCCTCTCCTTCGGAGAGGGCTGGGGCGAGGCTTTACCATGTTTCTGCTTTAACTTGGTCTCGCATTGATTCAAATTTCACACTTGGATCTCTTTCTTCCGGAGCGTTTATAAAGTGGCTAAATCGTTTCCTCATTTCAGGGTTTTCGATTGCCGCTTTCCATTCGCAAGCGTAAGTGCTCACTTGATATTTCATTGCTTCTTCCAGCTCTTCTGCTATCCCCAAACTGTCATTTACTACTACATTTCTTAAATATGCCATTCCGCCATCCATTTTATTTAACCAAGTAGCGGTACGGGCTAAAGGATCTGCGGTTCTGATGTAGAACATTAAAAACCTATCTAGGTATTTCACACAGGTTTCGCTGTCAATATCCGAAGCTAAAAGTTCGGCATGTTGAGGTTTAGAACCGCCATTTCCGCAGACGTATAGGTTCCAGCCTTTTTCAGTGGCGATGATTCCAAAATCTTTTGATTTGGCTTCTGCACATTCACGGATACAGCCAGAAACACCACCTTTAAGTTTGTGAGGAGAACGCAGCCCTTTGTATCTGTTTTCAACCTCTATGGCAAAACTTACGCTATCATGCAAGCCGAATCGGCACCAAGTGCTCCCTACGCAACTTTTAACTGTCCGTAAAGACTTGCCATAAGCATGTCCGCTTTCAAAACCTGCATCAATCAGTTTGCTCCATATCGCGGGCAAATCAACCAAATGCGCACCAAACAAGTCAATCCTTTGCCCACCTGTTATTTTAGTGTATAAGTTATAATCTTTGGCAACCTGGCCAATCACAATTAACTTATCCGGCGTTATTTCTCCTCCCGGTATCCTTGGCACCACAGAATAAGTTCCGCCTTTTTGGATATTTGCCAAAAACCTATCATTGCTATCCTGAATGGTATCTTGTTTCAAAATCAGATCATTCCATAAACTGGCTAAAATACTTGCTACTGCAGGTTTACAAACCTCGCAACCATCGCCTTTCCCAAAAGTATCCAGCACTTGATCGTAAGTTTCAATTTTGTTCATCTTAATCAAATCGAGCAGTTCTTGTCTCGAATAATCAAAATGTTCGCACAAAACGTTTTTGATATACATTCCGTTTTCGGTTAAGGTGCCGTTGATCAAATCTTTAACCATCGGCACACATCCGCCACAACCTGTACCGGCCTTTGTGCATTTTTTCACCTCGTCAAATGTTTTTAAATCCTGATCGATAACCGCACAACAGATAGCTCCCTTGGTTACGGCTTCGCAAGAACAAATCAATGCGTCATCGGGCAAACCCATAACACTTGAACTAGCACCTGCCTCGCCCCCTCTTGCACCCAATATTAAATCTTCTGGGTTTGGCGGAAGAACAATTTTGTTGTTAGTGGTTTGCAAAAGCATATTATAAGCATCGGCATCACCTATTAAAATGCCGCCTAAAAGTTGTTTCCCATCATTGCTGATGTTGATTCTTTTATAAACCCCCTTATGTGTATCCTCAAATATTACTGATGTACAATCTGGCTCAGAAATAAAAGCATCGCCAAAGCTCGCCACATCAACACCAATCAATTTAAGCTTGGTGCTCATATCAAAACCTTTAAATTTCTTATCGTCCTTGCATAGGAATGAAGCAGCAACTTCTGCCATCTCGTAACCAGGAGCTACCAAACCGTAGATCATACTTTTAAACAAAGCACATTCCCCAATTGCAAAAACTGACTCATCACTTGTTTGCATAAATTCGTTGACAACAATTCCCCCTCTTGAGCTTACCTCCAGACCACACAGCCTAGCAATTTCATCTCTGGGACGAATTCCGGCCGAAATAACCAACATATCCAAAGCTAGCTCACTACCATCGGCGAAAGCCAACCCGGTAATTTCGCTTTCACCCAAAACTGAAGATGTGTTTTTATTGAGGTGAACAGTAAGATCTAGCTGAGCCAGTTTCCCTTGCAACAACTTACTTCCCGCATCGTCAATTTGCCGAGGCATCAGTCGAGATGCAAACTCTACAATATGGGTTTCTTTAATGCCTAAATCCAACAAAGCTTTACCGGCTTCCAAACCTAACAAACCACCGCCCATTACAGCTCCTGATTTGCATTTGGCCGCATGGGCTTTCATTTTATCCAAATCTTCTATGGTGCGGTAAACAAAAACACCATCTTTCTCTACCCCTGGAATGTTGGGCACAAATGGCGCAGAACCGGTAGCTATAATTAAATAATCATAGTTTTGAGCCTTACCGCTCTGGGTATGCACTATTTTTTCTGTCCGATTGACTTCGGTTACGGCATCGCCTAAAAATAGTTGAATATTATTTTCTTGATACCAGTCAACGGTTGATAAGCTTAAATCCTCGACTGTTTTTCCGTCGAAATAAGAACTTAGGTGTACCCGATCATAAGCTATTCGGGGTTCTTCTCCAAATACTGTTATTTTAAAATCTGCTGATTTGGCAACCAACTTCTCGCAAAACTTATGGCCAACCATGCCATTTCCAATAACTACTACATTTATTTTTGCCATTTCAGTCATTTTTGAATTTTACCTGCAATTTAAATCCAATAAAACTCTAAAAATTAGCATAATTATAAATAATACTAATTTATTTGATGTTTTACTTTATAAAAGTAGATAAAATCAATTAAATCATAAAAATAAAATGACAATAACTCAATTTTTTCATAATTATCAAATTAACTACTCTATTTTTTGGAGAATTTTTGATAATTTTAAATAATAAAACTGAATTTTACTAAAATACCAATAAAATATACAACCAAAACCAGATAAATTCAGACTAATTTTACAATTACACCCAATTATTATGTCATAAATCATCATAATCCTCTTAAAAAAGAAATATTTTTAAAAAATCACATACAATAATCGGCTTGAATACTTGAAAAATTTGGATTCGGTACAAAAATGGAATTCAACTGTTGAAAACAGCTAGCTAAATACAATTAAAAATACAGCACAGAAGTAGACAAAATGCACAAATGTCTACAAAACACAGCAAACTGGAAGACTTGTACAACTAAAGGAAGAGACTAGTCCTCTACTATGATATCGAAATGTGCCAACAGACCTCTTAAGCCATTAGCAGAGAACTTAGCTTTTTTAATCCGATTGGTTTCGGGGTTAATGGTATAGTTATAAGCAGAAACAAAATCTGCTTTTTGTAGATTAGTTTGATCAAATTTGGCATCAGCCAAATCGCAGTCTGTAAATTTAGCCAAGGTCAAATCAGATGCGATGAAATCCACCTCCTTTAAACTACAGTTCTCGAAAATGGCGCTTTTTAGTTTCAACCTGTAAAAAGACGACAAATTTAAGTTGCAATCTTTAAAACTTACCGAAAACAGAAAATCATTACAATGCTCAAAATGAAGACCCAAAAGCTTGCAAGAAACAAATTTTACACTTTTAAAAGATGCTTTTGCAATGTTTGCCAAACTCAGGTTGCAATCTATAAACTCACAGTCCATAAAGTCAATCGCAAACAAATCAGCCTCAGAAAAATCGCAGTTTTTAAATACACAATCTTCATATTCACCTTTGGGTAAAGGTTTTTGTTTAAAACTTTGCTTTTCAAAGGTGGCAGCCTCTACAGATACATTTACCAACACAACAATTTTAATTTAACCTAACCAACTCAACATTATCATGTTCACTTACCATTAACGGAACTTTCTCTAAGCTCACAAAACTCAAATCTAATCCAAAGCCCTTTTCTTCTGATAAACTAAAGTGCTTCAAAATAAAATAATAGTCCATTGTTACCTTGTCCCAAAAAGACAGCTTGTTTGACCGTGACAAAATCTTTTCTAAAACCACAAACCTAAAATCGCCGATGATGTTGAACTTACTTAACGAGCTGTAACGACTAGTAATATCTACCTCGTTATTTTTAACCAAATCTTCTACAACTTTCCTAAACAACACGCTTATTTTCTGCTCAACCCTAAAACCAAGCTTAAAATCTATACGTATAAGTTTCCCTGGGATAAGGTGTTCAACTTTATAATTTGTTTGGTAAGGCTCATCTAGCACATCAACATGCACTATCCAATATACATCTGCCCTTTTTGGTTTTTTTTGAAGGATGGAATAAATGATTTTTGATTCAATTTCTGATGAGAAATTAGCACTGGTTAAGTATACCAATTGCGATGCAAACTTAGGAACCGTTTCATCCTCGCTAAGTTCTTTAATCACATCAAAATACTGTTCTACCTCCACAAACTTTACAAAACGGTTCTTAATTTTTCTGGCAGAATGCCAAGCCCACATCACGCTAAATAAAACAGATCCAATTGCAACGGTAAACCAACCACCGTGAAAAAACTTGGCTAAATTACCGGCGAAGAAAATACTCTCCAGAACTCCATAAACCAATAAAAACAACACGATAAGGTAATTAGGGTACCGTTTCTTTTTGAGATAAACGGAGACCAGAATAGTAGTCATCAACATAGCAATGGTTATGGATAGCCCATAAGCGGCTTCCATGTGCTCTGAACGCTGAAAATACAAAACAACTATTATACAACCCACCCAAAGTAACCAATTCATACTTGGTACATAAAGTTGTCCTTTAGCATCCGATGGATAGTTTATTTTAACCTTTGGCCAAAGATTCAACCTTACTGCTTCAGAAATGAGTGTAAATGATCCTGAAATTAAAGCCTGACTTGCAATAATAGCTGCGGCAGTGGCAATAGAAATACCAAAAACCAAAAACCAATCTGGCATCATCCTGAAAAACGGATTTCTATCGTTCAACAGCTCGTTTTGTATATTCCAAAGAAAAACGCCTTGGCCAAAATAGTTTAGCAATAAACAGGATTTTACATAAATCCAGCTGATCCTGATATTTTTTCTTCCGCAGTGACCTAGATCAGAATACAATGCTTCCGCACCAGTAGTACATAAAAAAACAGCGCCTAAAATTGCCAAAGCACCTGGGTTGGTGGTTAACAGGTTAAATGCGTAGTACGGATTAAGTGCCTTTAAAATGACGGGATATTGCACAATATAACTTATCCCTAATACGCCCATCATGGTAAACCAAATGAACATGATTGGCCCAAAAGCCTTCCCAACCAATGAGGTCCCAAATTGTTGGATGACAAATAGAACGGTAATTATAGCAATGACTATTGGGATGGTCTGTAAATTTGGATAAAAAATCTCTAAGCCTTCAATAGCTGCCGAGATAGTAATTGGTGGCGTAATTATTCCGTCGGCCAAAAGCGCACAACCACCAATAATAGCGGGCACAACCAACCACTTGGCTCTTCTTTTCACTAATGAGTAAAGCGAAAAAATCCCACCTTCACCTTTATTATCGGCTTTTAAAGTAATAATAACATACTTAATAGTAGTTTGTAAAGTCAACGTCCAAAAAACGCAACTTAAACCGCCCAAAATAAGTTCTTTTGAAATTATCCGTTCGCCAATAATTGCTTTGAAAACGTAAAGAGGAGAAGTACCAATATCGCCGTAAATTATCCCGAGGCTTATTAGAACGCCGGCTGCGGATAACCTACTTAAGTTTGTTTGTTGAGACAAAGTTGTAGAAATTTATTGTGCAAATTAAGTCAAAATATTTCAATCGAAACTTTTAAAATAATTTGCCGTAAAAAATCAGATAAATTCCCTCAGTGGAATGTTAAAGTTTGTTAACAACTATAAATTATAAATAATAGTATGAATTATTAAAAATTTAATTTATACTTTTGTTTAATTAAAAAATATGAACATTAAACACATCAAAAAAGTATTTTTCGCACTGTTATTAGCTACAAGTTTTGCAGCTATAAGTCCTGTAGTTGCAAAAAATAACGCTATTGATGCTGATACAATAATTATTAAGTCAAGCACTAAATTTAAAGACAATAGACCCAACAGACCTGTATTTGAAAACAGTTTTAAAACAGATTTTGATGCGTTTATGTTTAAAATGACCAGTTTAAAAACTGGAATAAGTACTGACAAAAAGGTTAGCACTACAAAAAGCCAATCTGTAAAAAACTTATCTTCGGTTAGTTTGGATGTGCAAAAACCTATTGATAATGTTAAAGTATATCCTAACCCTGTCTCAAACCAACTGAATCTTTCCTATTCTTTAAAAAGAGAAGGTATGGTAACGATAAAGATTTTGGATGTTTTAGGTAATGATGTTTTCACCTTACTTAATCAAAAGCTACCCGCAGGTGTTCAAACTAATAAGTTTATGATCGAGAGTAAGTTAAACACGGGCTTTTACTTTGTACGGATTATATCGGGATCTGATTCTATTGTTAAAAGAATTTCGGTACTGTAATTGGAATAATATTTTTAAGGCCCTGATGTTTTTCATCGGGGCTTTTTTATTTTTGTCGTTTTATAAAATATGAAAATCATTGCTATTGGTAGAAATTATGCTGAACATGCCAAAGAGTTAAATAATGAAATCCCAGAAAATCCGGTCTTATTTTTAAAACCAGACACAGCAGTTCTAAAAAACAACAAGCCTTTTTACCACCCAAACTTTTCTAAAGAGGTTCATCACGAAATTGAAGTGGTTTTAAAGATTTGTAAAGAAGGGAAATTTATAGCAGAAAAGTTTGCTTATAAGTATTACGAGGAAATTGGCTTAGGCATTGATTTTACAGCTCGTGATGTACAAGCACAGCAAAAAGCAAAGGGTTTGCCATGGGAAATTGCGAAAGCGTTTGATAATTCTGCGCCAGTTAGCGAGTTTATTGCAAAAACAGAATTTGAAGATTTAAACAATCTTGAATTTAGTTTACAGGTTAATGATGAGGTTAAACAGAGCGGAAACACCTCGCAAATGCTCCATAGTTTTAACAAACTCATAAGTTATGCCTCGCAATACTTCACCCTTAAAAAGGGCGATTTGATTTTTACCGGCACCCCTGCAGGTGTTTCAAAAGTTAACATCGGTGATCAGCTAAAAGGGTTTTTACAAGGGAGAGAACTCCTAAATTTCGAAATTAAATAAACAAATTTTAATGTCTACACTACAGAAGCTAAGCTTCCTTATTTTATTAAACTTTTCTGTTTTCTTAGACGTT
>DASSWV010000291.1:0-8306 GCA_035704545.1 Pelobium sp. | reverse complement strand
TATTGTGCCTTTCCGTGGACCAAAATCTGCTAAAATCTATAAAGAAATCTGGACAGAACAGGGTTCGCCATTATTAATTTATGGAAACAATGTGCGTGATGCAGTTGCAAAAAAATTGGGTGATGGTTATCATGTAGAACTGGCAATGCGTTACCAATCGCCTTCAATACCTGATGCTTTAGAAAGATTAAAACAGGCCAAAGTTGATAGCATTAAGGTAGTGCCAATGTTTCCACAGTATGCTTCTGCATCTACGGGTTCTGTGCATCAATTGGTAATGGAAATTGTTGGTAAGTGGCAAGCAATACCAGCTTTAAGCTTCGTTAACAGTTACTATGACCACCCTGGAATGATCAAAATTTTCGCAGCTAACGCTCGTAAATATTTGGATCAAAAGTGGGACCATATCTTGTTTAGTTTCCATGGTATTCCTGAACGCCAAATGCGTAAAGCAGATGTATCTGGCCAACATTGTTTAAAGGTAGAAAATTGTTGTGCTACGCTAACCGAAAACAATAAATTTTGCTACTCAGCACAATGCCATAACACAGCGCAGTTAATTGCAAAAGAATTAAACTTGACCAATAACGATTATACGCTTTGTTACCAATCTCGCTTAGGGAATGATCCTTGGATGCAGCCCTACACCAGTGTTGTCCTAAAAGATTTGGCCGCAAAGGGTGTTAAGCGTCTTCTGGTATTATGCCCTGCATTTGTTGCCGATTGTTTAGAAACGCTTTACGAAATATCATTTGAATACCAAGAAGAGTTTGTGGAACTTGGTGGCGAGAAAGTGCAATTAGTAGAAAGCTTAAATGATAACCCAGCTTGGATTGATGTTTTAGAAGATATAATATTAAATAAATAAAGAAATATTTCTTTTTATCAGAGAAAAATTTCTTATATTTGGATTGCAAAGAAAGGTCATTTCGAATGAAAAAGCCAAGTAATAAAGTCAAAAATTATACCTCAACAGAAATTCCACTAAGCAAAGTTGAGGAAGCTGTGGTTGCTTACGGAAGCATGTACGCTAACCCAATTAGTGTATTAACTTATTCAAAAAAAGGCTTAAGGGCAAATGCAGCTTTAGATTTTATTTCATTATCAGGTTTTACCTATGATGAGTTCCAAGAAACTTTTAAAACTACTGTAAAAACCATCCAAAACTACGTAGTTCAGGATTTAAAACTCGATGCCGTTTTAAGTGAAAAGCTTTTAAAGTCGTTTTCTTTATACAATTTAGGTATCGAGGTGTTTGGCAGTACATCAGCTTTTCATCAATGGTTAAATGTGCCTGCTTACGGTTTGGGCAATCAAATTCCGTTTAACCTTATGGATACCATTACCGGCATTACCTTAATAGAAGATGAACTTAACCGCATTGCATACGGAGATTTGGCTTAAAAATGCAGGTTTACAGAATTACGCTTGCCAAATTTGCCGACTCTTTACAAGCTTCGGGTAAACCCGCCCGATGGAATGCTAACCATGTAGAAACGATCTATACTTCGTCTTCACAATCATTATCCTGCTTAGAAAACGTGGTACATAGAAGCGCTATAGGTTTAAATCAAAGCTTCCGTTTACTCACTATTAATGTCCCAGATAATGTTAAAATCACTGAAATAAAGTTAGGCTCACTTCCAGAAAACTGGAAAGATTTTGAGGCTTTTCCGATTACCCAAAATATAGGCAGTGATTGGAGCAAAAAGAAAGAATCTGCTATTTTGAAAGTTCCATCAGCAATTATCAATCAAGAGTTTAATTATCTTTTAAATCCGAACCACCCAGATTTTTCAAAGATTAAGCTTTTATCTGTTGAACCTTTTACTTTCGATAACCGTATCAAGATATAACGTTACAGTATCATTGAACATTTTTATTTTCGTTACTGTTTAGAGACTTAATTTTATATTTACCAATAAGCTTCAGTAAAACCGGAATGCAGGTAACACAGAATTAAAATCAGTCAAATTTTTTATGAAAAAACCTTTATCTATTATAGCTGCATTAAGTATAGCATTTGTAACGAGTGTCAACGCTCAAAAACCAGACGCTCACAAAATTAAAGTGGGACTAAAAATCGGGGCAAACTTAACAACCTTAGGTGTTTTTAAGCTTGATGGCAATGAGTACGATTATAACTATAAGCCGGGGTTTACCGCAGGGGTTTTCTCAGAAATTCCTTTAGGTGGAAAGTTTAAGCTTATACCGGAAATAAATTATTCGCAGAAAGGTGCAGATGTTGAAGGAGAGGCAAACGGTATTAAAGCAACCTTAGAGCAGCGGTTGAATTACATGGACGTACCTTTGTCACTTAGTTACCATATAGTGAATAATCTGAGCGTATTTGGCGGACCCCAGGTTTCCTTTATTCTTAATCAAACCACAAAAAACACCACCTATTTCCCGGGGGTAACGGTTGTTAATCAAAACAAAGACACTGATAAAATTGCCAAGGCAATCCCCGGAGGTGTAATTGGCCTATATTACCAATTGCCTCCAAACCTTAACCTTTCGGCAAGATACATGACAGACCTGATGAAAGGTAGCAAAGATAAAGATCCAAGATTTACCGAAGTAAGAAACAGCGGTTTCTCTTTAACAATAGGATACAATTTTTAGGTTTCGGATTCAATACCGCAACTTTGTAAAACGACAATAATTTTTTTTACAAAATATTTACACCAACCTTACTGCCGTTTGAAAGGATTCAGAAATAATTGATTTATCTTCCCAATTAAAATTCAACGATATGAGATCAACAGTTAAAAGATTGAGTTTAAGTTTTTTACTTACACTTTTTGCAAGCCTTAGCTTTGCACAAGCACTTACCCCACAGCCAAGTTCTGGGCAAACCATTATTCAAGATTTTGGATTAGGAAAAGTAACCCTTAATTACAGTCGGCCAGGAGTAAACGGCAGAGTGATTTTTGGCGGTTTAGTACCCTACAATGAGATTTGGAGAACAGGCGCAAACAGTGCCACAACCATTACTTTTACAGATGATGTAAATTTTGGAGGACAGAATATTAAGGCGGGCAAGTACGCACTATTTACCATTCCCGGCGAAAAAGAATGGACTGTGGTTCTGAATAAAGCCGCTGAACAATGGGGTGCTTACAATCATAAAAAAGAAGATGATATTGCACAGTTTAAAGTAAAATCTTTAAAAACACCTACAAAAGTGGAAACTTTCACCATCCAATTCAATAATGTAAAACCAGGCAGTATGGATTTAAACATTGCTTGGGACAACACTCAAGTAAACGTTCCATTAACTGTAGATTACGATGAGAAAGTGATGGCAAACATCCAAAAAGCGATGGCGGGCGATAAAAAACCTTATTTTGCCGCCGCTCAATATTATTACACCAATAACAAAGATTTAAAACAAGCGCTAGCTTGGGTTAATGAAGCTGATAAAGGAAATACAAAAGCGCCATGGATTAAACTTTGGAAAGCAAAAATACAATTGAAATCAGGCGATAAAAAAGGTGCTGAAGCTACAGCAAAGGAAGGTTTAGCAATTGCAAAGGAAATCAACAATTCTGAGTATGTGAAGCTGAATCAAACTTTTTTAAACAATTTAAAATAACAATCTTTTAAAATACATTACAAGAAAAGCTTCTTTTTTCAGGAAGCTTTTCTTGTTTAATAGCATTCGCTAATATTACTCAATCTTATAAGCTGCTACAGAGTTCTTTAAAAATGTGGGTACATACAGATTGTTTTTTTTGGGGTCAAACCCAATATCAGCGGTATTAATTTTTTCTTCTCGGCTATCCAATAACAGGTCAAAAGAACCGTCTGCTTTAATATGATAAATTAAACCGACCCAACAAGTTGCAAGGTACTCTCCTTTTTTAAATGGCTCTAAACCATCTCCTCCAGACGCTAAACCACTAGAAATAATATGTTGTTTTTTATTTTCATCAATTTTTACAAGAGTAGGCCCGCTTAATATGTAAAGTTCATCGCCAATAAACTTAAGCCCATTGGCATTTTTCACATCGGTTAAAAAAACCTCAGCTTTACCATCAACAATCCGATAAACCTTACCCAACCGTGTATCAGAAACAAAAACCTCTCCCTTACTGTTCACTGCAATATCATTCAAAAAAACAGCTTCTTTAATCGGGGTTCTAGCTTCAATTTTGGCAGATTTAATGTCAATTTTTACTACCTCGTTTAAGTCTGCAACATAAATTTTTCCTTTAAAATAGCCTAAACCTTTCGGCGCATTTAAGCCTGTAACCCATTCTTTGTTCAACACTGTGCCATCGGGTTTTAAAATCGCAATACCACCAACTCCATCTGCTTTAGCGCCATCGCCATCAATTAAAGAAACGTATAGTAAATCGCCCAAAACCAAAACAGATTCTGGAGTTGCCAGGTCTTTAGTTTCCCAAATTTTTGTGAGTTTTAATTGCGCTTGTGACTGGTATGCAAATAATACAAGTAGTAAAAAAAATACTTTTTTCATTTTCAACAGATTAATTTCAATTTTTATAAACCCTAAATTAAACAATTATGCTGTGTTTTTGGATTAATAATTGTCTATCTTGAAATTGATAAACTCTTAATATGAAAATAGCTTTCCATGGCGCTGCCCAAACTGTAACTGGCAGTAAACATTTAATTTACCTAAACAACGGAACTCAAATTTTGTTAGACTGCGGTCTTTTCCAAGGGCATGGCTCTAACACTGATGAAATGAACCGTGATTTTGGTTTCGACCCTAAATCAGTTAATTACCTCATCCTATCTCACGCTCATATTGACCATTCGGGTTTAATCCCTCGGCTGGTTGCACAGGGCTTTACAGGCGATATCATTTGTACACCGGCTACTTATGCACTTTGTAAAATTTTGTTGTTAGACTCAGCAAAAATTCAGGAAAATGACATCCGCTATGCCAACAAAAGGCGATCTAAAAACGGGCAGCAACTTTTTGAACCTCTTTACACTACAGAAGATGCTTTTACAGCTTTAACGCATTTTAAAAAAGTAAAATACAGTACGATTTACCAGATTGAAGAGGGTGTTACAGTAAGCTTTGAAGATGCCGGGCATATCATCGGCAGTGCATCGGTACATTTGAATATCAAAGAAAATAATCAGCTTTCGCGAATTTCTTTTAGCGGCGATGTTGGGAGATATAAAGATTTGATATTAAAAGCACCGCATCATTTTAGGCAAGCAGACTATATATTGCTAGAATCTACTTATGGCGATAGTTTACACGAGGACGCAAACCCTGCTGCCGAAAAATTACTAGAACTTATTGAAGATACCTGTGTAAAAAGAAAGGGTAAATTGATTATCCCAGCTTTTAGTGTTGGCAGAACACAGGAACTTTTATTTTCTTTAAACAGTTTGGAGTTAGCAGGTAGGCTACCGGATGTTAAATATTTTGTGGATAGTCCCTTATCAGAAAAAGCGACTATGGTGGTTAAAGCCCATCCTTGGAATTTTAATGATAAGGTGCAGGAAGTTTTGAAAGTTGATGATGATCCATTTGATTTTAAAGGCTTACATTATATTGAGGATGCAGAAGAATCCAAAGCTTTAAACACCGATTCATCACCGATGGTAATTATATCGTCAAGTGGGATGGCAGAAGCTGGCCGGGTAAAACACCACATCAAAAACAACATTGAAAACCCCAATTGCACTATTTTAATGGTTGGTTATGCGGAACCTTCATCTTTAGCAGGAAGACTAAAAAATGGTGTAAACCCAGTAGGTATTTTTGGAGATGAATTTCAGGTAAACGCCAAAATAGCTTCTCTACAATCCATGAGCGCACACGGTGACCAATCAGATTTAATTCAGTTTTTAAACGGGCAAGATAAAACTGAACTTAAAAAAATATTTTTGGTTCACGGAGAGTTCGACACACAAAATAATTTAAGATCAGAACTAAATAAAAGAGGATATGCAAACGTTGAAATACCAAATAGACATCAGATTTTCGAGCTTGACTAATAGCTTCGTTTTCGAGATTTCTATTCTATAAATCATTTCTTTGATAGCTTAATTCAGCATTTAACCCAGTAGTTTTTTAAGGGTATTACCTAAGCAGTCAATAGGTTTATCTCTCCAAATATTACATTCCGCTAATCAACAAAGAATTGTATTTTTACATCAATGAGAGTAATTCACCTAAACACCTACGATGGAAACGGCGGAGCAGGACGAGCAAGTTACAGGTTAAACAATGCCCTTAAAAAAGCTGGAATAAACAGCGATTTATATACCTACATCAAACTAGGAAAACGCGATGATATTAAAGCTTTATACCCACAAACAATAGATAAATTTTTTGCTACGCTTAGAATCTTGGCAGAAAGATACCTTCCTCGCTTTTACGAAAAAGATTTAAAAATACCCTTTTCACTTTCTTTTTTTGGGAAAGATATCCACAAACATCCTGAACTATTAAAAGCCGACATTATTCATTTACATTGGGTCAATCATGGGTTTTTAAACCCTAGGGACTTAGCCAAACTTGCCTTGCTAAATAAGCCAATAGTATGGACTATGCATGATAGCAATGTTTTTACGGGAGGTTGCCACGTACGTTTCGATTGCCAAAATTACATCACACACTGCGGATTTTGTCCGTTATTGAAAGATGCTGAATCAGATGATATTTCTCATAAAACTTGGGAACGTAAAAAGCAGGCCTACAAAGAGATGAATGCCCAGTTTGTAAGCCCCAGCAGGTGGTTGGCAAAAGCGGCAAAAGAAAGTGGATTGTTAAAACATGAATTGGTCATTAATATCCCAAATACTTTAGAAACTGACATCTTTTATCCTTTTGATAAAAACAAAGCCCGAGAAAGTTTAGGGTTAAAACCAGATGACTTTATTTTGCTGACAGGTTTTATGCCTTCCAAAAAAGACGCCCATAAAGGGACGTCGTATTTAGTAGATGCTATAAATTTATGGCTTGATGAAAATCCAGAATTAGTTGAAAAAGTGACATTGATTGTTTTTGGAAACAGAAATAAGCAATTGCCTCCACCATTTAAAATCCCTGTAAAGTTTTTGGGAACCATTAGCAACGATAAATTATTAGCACAAGCTTATGCAGCCGCAGATGCTTTTTTAACTACTTCTTTAGATGACAATTTACCAAACACCGTTTTAGAAAGTTTGGCTTGTGGAACGCCAGTGATATCTTTTGAAACCGGAGGGATTCCAGATATGGTTGAACACCAAAGAAATGGTTATTTGGCAAAGTATAAGGATGCATCTGATTTTATGAACGGCTTAAACTGGCTTTATCATCATGATGATAGGAAAATGTTAAATGCAAATTCTCGTAAAAAAGTAATGTTGGAATTTAGCGAAGAAACCATTGCCGAACAACATATTGATCTCTATAAATCTTTATTAAATAAAGCTAATGGAAACGTTTAAGCCTGTTTTATCGGTTATAACGGTTGTTTACAATAATGTAAACGATATTGAAAGAACTATTAAATCTGTAATCAACCAAAGCTACAACAGTATTGAATACCTTATTATTGACGGCGCAAGTACAGATGGCACTTTAGCTACTATTGAAAAATATAAATCTAAAATCTGCAAAATAGTAAGTGAAAAAGACAATGGCATTTACGATGCGATGAATAAAGGCTTAGCGTTAGCCACTGGCGATTATGTGCTTTTTATGAACTCTGGTGATGAGATCTACGAAAGTAATACCGTTGAAAAAATTTTTGCCACCGAAGCCCATGCAGATATTTATTACGGCGAAACCGAAATGCTAAATGCTAATTTGGACAGCCAAGGAGTCAGACGACATCAAATTCCTGAAAAATTAACGCTGAGTAGTTTTAAATATGGAATGAGCGTGAGCCACCAGGCTATTTATATTAAAAAAGCAATTACCAAACCCTATAATTTGCATTATCAGCTTAGTGCAGATATTGATTGGATTTTAAGCGCTCTTACAAAAGCGAAGAAAACTGTAGGTGTTAAATTTTATGTAGCTAAGTATTTAATGGGCGGTATGTCCAAGCAAAAGCATTTCCAAAGTTTAAAGGAACGGTTCATTATATTCAGTCGCTATTTTGGAATTTTACCTAACATCCTCAACCACTGCGTAATTGTCTTTAGACTTTTTATTTATTACTTAAAAAACAATAAAACCAACGACTGACCGTTTTTAACTTAACAAATGCTTTAAACGCAGAGAATCCCGATCTTTTTGAATCGGGATTCTCTCTTATCACTGGTTAGTTTAAGCTGGTTGCTTACGAGCGATCTCGCGGTAAATCGCTATTGCTAGA
>DASSWV010000246.1:0-2645 GCA_035704545.1 Pelobium sp. | reverse complement strand
GGAGGCCTACAAAAGCTACCCTACAATTGATATCTTGGCTAACGCCGATGGAGTCATCGAAAAAGGGGATAAAATTGCTTTGATTGGCGCCAACGGGAAAGGAAAATCTACTTTGCTGAGGATTATTGCCGGAACAGAAGACTTTAAAGGTAAATGCGAAACTGGACATAATGTGACCACCACATTTTTTGCCCAGCACCAGTTAGAGAGCTTACACCTAGGAAATTCTATTTTAGAAGAACTGCAATCTTTTGCGCCGAAACACAGTGACACCGAATTACGTTCTATTTTAGGATGTTTCCTTTTTACAGGAGATGATGTGTTCAAAAAAATCAGGGTGCTTTCTGGAGGTGAAAAATCAAGGGTTGCATTAGCAAAATCTCTGACAACAGATTCTAATTTCCTGATTCTGGATGAGCCCACCAACCACTTGGACATACAATCGGTAAATATATTAATCCAAGCTTTACAACAATACGAAGGAACTTTTATAGCTGTTTCTCACGATAGGTATTTCTTAGACAATGTGGCCAATAAAATTTGGTTTATTGAAGACCAAAACATTCAAGAATATCCAGGAACCTATCAAGAATACGAAGAATGGCAAACTCGCCGGGCAAAAACAGGCGACCAAGGTGGCATAAAACCTGTAAAAGCTCAAAAACCTAAAAAAGAAGAGATTAAACCATCGGAAATAGAAGAAAAGAAAAAGCAACTGAAAAAGTTAAACCAAACTTTGCAAACTTTAGAAGAAGAAATCGCTGAAAAAGAAAAGGCCGTTAAAACTTTTGAAGCTGAAATAGCCAAAGAAGAAATTTATAGCAACCCTGAAAAATTAAAAGAGGTAAATGAGCGTTATACTAAAGCAAAAGAAAGTTTAGGCGCCGTACAGTTGCATTGGGAAGAACTGGCAGAAGAGATTATGATTTTGGAAGGTTGATTTTTTTAAGAAGCAAGATACAAGTAGTAAGAATCAAGATGATTTGCCGAGACGCTAAAAGTGTTGCTGTTTTTATTATCCATGATATTTCAATAATTTTTTTAAGAGAATTTTGTTAAACTGAATTTATGAAAAAAAAGAGAAAACATTACTCACCACAATACTTTCAACTTTCAACTTTCAACTTTCAACTTAAAATTTCACTACTTTTTACTTTCTACTTTTTACTTTCCACTCCTAGCTATGCTCAAAAAAGAACAAAAAAACCCCGGCCTATCCAAGTTGAGGTTCCATCATCAACATTAATTTATGATGATATTAATTACATTCCCGAAATAAAAACAGTTGCGTTTTACAACTTAAGAGAAGAACAATCTTTCCCGATTTTGAATTTGGGCAGTGGTGAGCAACTATTATTACGGTTTGATGATCTACGTGGAGGAAGACGTAATTTATATTACAGCGTAACACATTGCAATTCAGATTGGACCCCCTCTTCAATCACTACGATAGATTATTTAGAAAGCTTTAGTGAAGAATTTGTAAACACTTACCAATTAGCTAATAACACCTATCAAAATTACACGCACTATGAAATTACTTTACCTAATTTAAGTATTGTACCAAAAATATCTGGTAATTACTTAGTTAAGGTATATGAAAACGGTGATGCCAGCAAACTTTTGTTAAGTCGTAGATTTTACATTGTGGAACCAAAAGTGGCAGTGCAAGCCGAAATTGCACCCTCATTTGTGGTTTCAAACAGAGACAGTAACCAGAAAATAAACTTCACTATTTTTCATCCCAATTTAAATATTCAAAACGCATATCAAGAAATTACCGCAACGGTAATGCAAAACCAAAAAAACTATACTGCAAAAAACACAAAAGTCCCTTTGTTTATCAGAAAAAATTCATTGGTTTATTCGGATAATTTAACAAACGATTTTGCGGGAGGAAATGAGTTCAGACGTTTTGATACACGAAGCTTTCGCTATAATTCGGAAGGGGTTTATCAAACCATTAAAGACAGTATTTTTACCGTAAACTTATTTACAGATTTAGATAGAAGCAAAAAAGGCTACACTTTCCAGTTTGATGAAGACGGAAACTTTTATACCCTCAATCAGGATGGTTTTGACCCACAGTATGACGCTGACTACGCAAACGTTAATTTCGTTTTAAAAGCCGAAGCGCCAGATCCTAATGGTTTTGCGTATGTAGTGGGCAAGTTTAATGCTTACCAAACCAATGAAACCAACCGGATGTTTTATAACGCCGAGCGCAAAGAATTCACACTAACCACACGTTTAAAACAAGGCTTAGTAGAATACCAGTATGTTTGGGCAGATGCTGATGGTAAAATTATTTACGACAATATTTTTGAAGGTAATTTTTTTGAAACAGAGAATGATTACCAAATACTTATTTATTACAGAGCTCCGAGCGCAAGATTTGAGCAGTTGGTTTCTTTTACAGAGTTGAACAGTATTAAAAATCCGCGAAATTTCTGATTTCTTAGGTTATCACCACCATTTCTTTTCCTTTGTAAGAGCAGCTGATTTTACCTCAAAAAGGAAATATCATTTTTATTTTTTTGAAAGAACCAAGGCTAGTACATCCTACCAACACCTGTACCGGCTATTCACTGCAAATCCTCGCTTTGTTGCACTCGCTGTGGGTTTTCCGTTGCTATCCGGCTTAG
>DASSWV010000235.1:0-2797 GCA_035704545.1 Pelobium sp. | reverse complement strand
CAACACCGGAACTTCTTCCAATGGCATCTCTACTCCTAAATCTCCACGGGCAACCATTACGCCATCCGTAACTTCAATAATTGCATCAATATTATCAATAGCTTCTGGTTTTTCAATTTTAGCAATTACCCTTGATGTTTTTCCGCTACGGCTAATAATGCGCTTTAAGTCAATAATATCTTCGGCAGTACGTACAAAAGATAAACCAATCCACTCCACATCGTTGGCTAAAGCGAAATCTAAATTCACTAAATCTTCTTCAGTTAGTGATGGGATTGATACTTTGGTATTTGGCAAGTTTACACCTTTACGGCTAGTTAACACACCGCCATGTACAACTTCACAAATTACTGTGTCTTTTCTGTTGGTTTCAACTACTTTTAGCTGTAATTTTCCATCATCTAGTAAAATTACTTCCCCGGCTTTCACATCCTGAGGGAAAGTTTCATAAGTAATATAAATCTGATTATCATCACCGATACACTCTTGTGTAGTAATTTTTACCTGTGTACCATTAATAAGGTTAATTCCACCGTCTTTTACCATACCAATTCTAATTTTTGGCCCTTGTAAATCGGCTAAAATACCAATGTTGGTTTTGTACTTTCTGTTGATTTCTCTAATTGTATGGATAACCTCTTGGTGATCTTCTGCCTTTCCGTGAGAAAAATTTAGACGGCAAACATCAACACCAGCTTTAATCATTGATAATAAAACGTCTTTATTTGACGATGCCGGACCAAGCGTTGCAACAATCTTGGTTTTCTTGTGTATAACTTTCATATATTTTTTTTGATATTCCTGTGTTCAATTTTTTTAGTAGTCTTTCGACTCTTAATAATCAAAAGTAGTGTATTTTTCACACTAACTCAAATTGTCACTAAAAAATCAGATTCTCTTTGGATTTTATCTTTTCGGGCTTAAGCTCAACCACCGCTTGTATTTCTTTGATCTTTTTTAGCTGAGATAAAAATAAACCCATATCCTCTTCATCTATAAATTCTTTGATTAAAATAAAGTAATCTACTTCTCGCATTTCAGGAATTAGGTAGCTGTCCGAACCTTTATTAGCTAGGAGAATAAATTCACATTCTACGTTCTCGGGGTAGTAAACATACCTTGAAAAAAACTTTTTAGGAGTGTTTTTAAACGATATTTCTAAGTCATCAGCCTTTCTAAAATCAAATTCTGTAAATTTATTTATGGCAAAACATAGCCGGTAGTCCTTCAGGGGCGAGGTTATTGCTAATAGCTTGAAGTCAAAATCAAGTCCAACGTCTAATAATTTTTTTTTCAAAATAATAAAGATTAATTTCGGTGATTATTTAACCTGTTTGTCGAAGGATCATCGTCCAAATTTAGGCAAAAATAAAAAGGTTTGATATTTGATAGAATTTAATTTTATTTGCACAGAATTTTTAACCCTTAATTATAAGTATTATGTCTGATATCGCTTCAAGAGTAAAAGCAATTATCGTTGAAAAACTAGGTGTTGACGAAGGTGAAGTAACACCAGAAGCGTCTTTCACAAACGATTTAGGTGCTGACTCATTAGACACCGTTGAATTGATCATGGAATTCGAAAAGGAATTTAATGTAGCTATTCCAGATGATCAAGCTGAAACCATCAGTACTGTTGGCCAAGCGATCACCTACTTGGAAAAAAATGTAAAGTAATTATTGCTTAATTGAATAAATGGAGCTTAAAAGAGTTGTTGTTACAGGATTAGGAGCGCTTACTCCAATTGGTAAAACCATCCCGCAATATTGGGAAGGTTTAGTAAATGGGGTAAGCGGTGCTGCTCCAATGACGCGTTTTAATACAGAAAAATTCAAAACTAAGTTTGCCTGCGAGGTAAAAGACTTTGTTGCCGAAGATTATTTGGAGAAAAAGGAAGCTCGTAAATTAGACCCATTTGTTCAATATGCTTTAGTTTCTACAGAAGAAGCTGTTAAAGATGCCGGTTTAGACTTTACCAAATTAAACACCAATAGAATTGGTGTGATTTGGGGGGCTGGAATTGGCGGACTAAAAACATTTTTAGATGAAATTATGACTTTTGCCAAAGGCGATGGAACGCCGAGGTTGAATCCGTTTTTTATCCCAAAAATGATTATTGACATTGCCCCAGGTCATATTTCAATGAAATATGGATTACGGGGACCAAACTTTTCATGCGTTTCTGCTTGTGCTTCATCAACCAATGCATTAATTGATGCTTTTACCTATATTAAAATGGGTAGAGCAGATATGATTGTATCTGGCGGTTCAGAAGCTATTTTAAACGAAGCAGGAATTGGCGGTTTTAACGCTATGCATGCGCTTTCTACCAGAAATGATGATCCTAAAACTGCTTCTCGCCCGTTTGATAAAGACCGTGATGGTTTTGTTGCCGGTGAAGGCGCAGGAACAATTATTTTAGAGGAGTTAGAGCATGCAAAAGCTCGTGGAGCAAAAATTTATGCAGAAATTGTAGGCGGAGGCATGAGTGCCGATGCAAATCACATTACCGCCCCTCACCCAGAAGGATTAGGCGCTAAGTTAGTGATGCAATCTGCGTTAGATGATGCAGGATTAACTACTGCAGATATCGATTATATCAACGTTCATGGAACTTCTACCCCTTTAGGAGACATTAGCGAAACTACGGCAATTGTTAATTTGTTTGGCGAACATGCCTACAAATTAAACATCAGCTCAACAAAATCTATGACAGGCCATTTATTGGGCGCTGCGGGTGCAATTGAGTCTATTGCGTGTATATTGGCCATTAAAAACGGTATCATACCACCAACT
>DASSWV010000133.1:0-3350 GCA_035704545.1 Pelobium sp. | reverse complement strand
GATAAAGAGTTCATTAGTCATTGGTACATTAGTGCTTGTAGTTTATTTTTAGCCGTTTTAATAAGCATTCATTCCTTCACTCATTCAAAATTCATTCATTAATATCTCAACATGCAAAGCACTTCAAATATATTAATGATTAGGCCGGTGGCATTTGGCTTTAATCCGCAAACAGAAGGAAACACTTTTCAGCATGATATGGAAAGTGAGAAAGTTCAAGAAAAAGCCTTGGCGGAGTTTAATGCATTGGTGACCAAATTACGGTTAAACCATGTTAATGTGATTGTAATTGAGGATACATTACAGCCTCACACACCAGATTCCATTTTTCCGAATAATTGGGTTTCGTTTCATAAAAACGGAAGCGTTTATGTTTACCCCATGCAGGCAGAAAACCGCCGTAATGAACGGAGAGATGACATCTTAGATGTTTTAAGTACGCAGTTTAATATCACTGAAATTAATGATTTAACTTTCACAGAAGACCATGAGCAATATTTGGAAGGCACTGGAAGCATGGTTTTAGACCGAGAAAACAAAATTGCTTATGCTTGTCTTTCTATCCGCACACACCAGAAAGCGTTGGATATTTTCTGCAATGAAAGTGGATACAGCGCACTAACTTTTCACGGGGTTGATGAAAACAGCAATCCTATTTACCATACCAACGTGATGATGTGCGTGGCAGAGAAATTCGTGGTCATCTGCTTAGAAAGTATTCCTGATTTTACCGAGAGAGAGCAACTGATTGATTCTTTTAAAAAAACCGGAAAAGAAATTATCGAAATCAGCTTTGCGCAGATGAATAATTTTGCCGGAAATATGTTAGAGGTTAAAAACACTTTCAACCAAACTTTTTTGGTAATGAGCGAAAATGCAAAGAACAGTTTGAACAAAGACCAAATTGTTCAGATTAATCAGTATGCTGAGATTTTATCATCGCCGATACCCACTATTGAAAAAATAGGTGGAGGTAGCGCAAGGTGCATGATGGCTGAAATTCATCTGGAAAAAAGATAATCAGGGTGTATAACTCTCCGTCATGCTGACGATAGGAAGCATCTCACACGTAAAGTAGCCATGCTAAATGAATACTTTTATAATGTGATGTTTCACTTTGTTCAACATGACGGGATTTGTGAGTTTAAATGTCGAATGTTTTTTGGTTGTAAGATGTTTTGTTCCTCAACATAAACACGCCCATTAAAGAATTTCGGAACGGTAATTGGTAAAAATTTCGCAATCCTTATATTTTTCCATTATTTAATCACATTTTTGCAAAAAAATAATAAATGCAGAGCTACCAAGAATTTCTAGACCAAAGCGTTGGTTTCCCACAAGAAGGTTTTGACATTATTGATGATGAACTTTATTTCCATGATTTAAACCTGATGGAAATGATTGAGACTTATGGTACACCCTTGAGGTTTACGTATTTGCCCATTATCAGCAAAAAAATTCAGCAAGCGAAAATTCTTTTTCAGACTGCTATTCTAAAAAACAATTACAGAGGCAGCTATAAATACTGTTACTGCACTAAAAGTTCGCACTTTAAACACATTGTTGAAGAAGCTTTAAAAAACGACATCCACCTAGAAACTTCGTCTGCATTTGATATGCCGATGATTGATGCCTTGGAGAAAAAAGGGACGCTAACCAAGGATATTACCGTAATCTGTAATGGTTTTAAAACTTTCCAGTACAAGCAATATTTGATTGATATGTTGCATGACGGTTATAAAAACATTATCCCTGTTTTAGACAATAAAGAGGAGTTCAATTTATATGATGATGAAATTGAACTGGATACTCCTTGTAATTTAGGAATTAGAATTGCGGCCGAAGAACAGCCAGATTCGCAGTTTTACACCTCTCGTTTGGGTATCAGGTTAGAGGATATCCTTGATTTATACAACAATAAAATAGTTAAGAACCCTAATTTTAGAGTTAAACTTTTACACTTTTTCATCAATTCTGGGATTCCTGACACGCCATATTATTGGAACGAGTTAGAAAAATACGTTACGCTTTACTGTAAATTCAAGAAAATAAATCCGCATTTAGATACTTTAGATATTGGTGGCGGAATGCCATTTAAAGATTCCTTAGTTTTTGATTTCGATTATGAATACATGATCAACGAGATTGTAAAACGTATTAAAGAGATTTGTGCGGAACATGAGGTGATTGAACCTGATATTATTACCGAATTTGGAAAATACACCGTTGCAGAAGCTTCGGGTATTTTATACAAAGTACTAGGTCGTAAGCAACAGAATGATCGTGAAAAGTGGTTAATGTTAGACGGTTCGTTTATCACAAATTTACCAGATGTTTGGGCTTTAAACCAGCGCTACGTTTTATTGCCAATTAATAATTGGGATAGCGAGTACGAGCGTGTAAATTTAGGTGGCATCACTTGCGATGGTCAGGATTATTACAATCAGGAAGCCCACGTTGGCAACGTTTTTATGCCAAAAACCAGGAAAGTGCAATTTTTAGGATTTTTTCATACTGGTGCTTATCAAGAGGTTTTAAGTGGTTATGGTGGCATTCATCATTGCCTATTACCCTCACCAAAACAAGTTATCATCCGCAGAAACCGTGATGAAACTTTCAATTACGAAGTTTTTGGAGAGGAACAGAACAGCAAGCAGGTTATGAAGATTTTAGGTTATTTATAGAGCTATTCTATTTTCTATTATTAGCCTTTTAAGGCTTATACTTTTGAATTAAATCATTTAAAGCATAACAACACAAGATTGTATTTCACTTCCAGTGTGGTCCGATTAAGAGGTTCGACTGATTCGCTTTGTGTTTCCTCAAAAGCTATTTCAATTCCAGTGTGGTGCGATTAAGAGATAGGCTTTACAGACAGAGAGATAACCCCATGGAGAGGGATGGTTTTTTTGAGACAAATGCTACAAAAGATAGGATTTAGCAAGGTTATAGAGGCGAGCGGGGATCTTCCTGTTCCGGGCTCCAACCGAGGGTATAATTCAACAACAATTATAGAGAGTTTTATTGCCAGTATCTGGTGCGGGGCAAACAGGTTTCTGCATACCGAAGCAGGTACAAACTGGATAATATTGGATACAGGGATAGAGATCTTTGAGCAAATGCACCAAAGCGAATCATGGAGCAAGGCAAGACGGATAGTCATTGTCCGTCAGAGAATTAAAGACAGGCCCAGGGCAACCGGTAAACAGTTGAGCCTTTTCATAGAAGAGGAAATCCATATGAACTACCGGTATTCGGCCTATGTAACGCCCATGAGATTAGCACCAGCAGAAATATGGAGACTATACCGGGGAAGAGGCGATGCAGAGAACAGGATAAAGGAGCTAAAG
>DASSWV010000095.1:0-2255 GCA_035704545.1 Pelobium sp. | reverse complement strand
TACCACCAAACATGGGCTTACGCTACAACCAGTAGCTACAGTGCTTTTGAGAACTATGATAAGAACCAGTTAACAATGTACAATGCAATAGTTAATGTATCACAAAATATTGAACCTATTGTACCAAACCACTTGTTAGTTCCGGCCGGCACAGCCATTCAAAATGCCCGAACCAGTGCTTTAGGAGAAAGCTTTAATATGGCAGATGGTTACCATTTAAACACTTTAGGCAAATACATAGCAGCCTGTACTTGGTTTGAAAAAATATTTGGGCAAACTGTGGTTGGTAACACTTACCTGGGTGGTCTTTCAGCATTTGAAGTTAAAGTAGCTCAAAACGCCGCCCATTTAGCTGTGTTAAAGCCGTTTGAAATTACTTCTATGTCTTCTTATGAGGCAGAACCAACTCCTTTGGTAAATTCAGTTTTAATAGACTTTGGTAATGCCACGCCATCGCCATCGTGGAATCAGCTAACAGGTTTTACTGTTGGCAGCAAAATCAATTTAAAAGACAGCTTAAACGTATTTGTAGGTATTACTTTAGAAGTTACAGAACGTTTTAATGGAATCAACACAAACGGATCAACGGGAACAGTAACAAGCCTGAATATGCCAGATAATGTTTCTGCTCGTAATTTCTTTGGAAGTGCTAAACTTCCGTTTGGAGGCGTAAAAACTCCACAGGGAGTAATTGAAGTTTCTGGTTTGATCAAAACATTAACCTATAATTTTAGTTTCTTTGGGTCGAGGGTAGCATCGGATAATAGAGAGACTAAATATACCGTTACCGGAACCAATTCTGGTTCTGCCAGCATTAATCCGTCTTCAAATTCAACAGCGGTTGCAACTATTAAAAATATTCAACCAAATGCAGACGGAAAAATTATAATTTCAGTTACAGCCGGACCAAACAATGTTTCCGCTAACGGCTGGTTTTATATAAACGCCGCAAAAATTACATCTAATAATTAAACTTATTTGGTCTTCCTTAATTTTAGGGAAGGCCATTTTTTAATTTCTAATCCTTGAAAAAAGCATTTCTATTCATCTTTTGTTTATTTTTTCTTGTGGCATGCTCCGGGACTAAATCAAACAACCAAATTGGTAAGGGAAGTATAACCAACGAGCAATTACTGGATACCGTACAGTACCAAACCTTCCAGTATTTTTGGGAAGGAGCAGAAAAAAACTCCGGTGCCGCCCGTGAGCGCATTCATATTGATCAGCCTAATTATGAAACAAATATTGTAACTACCGGCGCTACAGGTTTTGGCATAATGGCAATTATTGTTGGGATAGAAAGAAAGTTTATTAGTAGAGAAGAAGGTGCACAGCGCTTATCAAAAATCCTTAATTTTTTAAAAACTGCGGATCGTTTTCATGGTGCTTGGCCACATTGGCTTTACGGAGAAAACGGTAAAACCAAACCATTTTCTAAGTTTGATGATGGTGGCGATTTAGTTGAAACCGCTTTTGTTGCGCAAGGCTTAGTAACCGTAAAACAGTACTTTAAAAACGGTAGCCCAAAAGAGAAAGCAATTTCTGCCTTGGCAGATGAACTTTGGAAAGGCATCGATTTTGAGTTTTACACCAATAATCAAAACGCTTTATACTGGCATTGGAGTCCTAATTACGCATGGAAAATGAACTTCCCAGTACGAGGTTATAATGAATGTTTGATTATGTACGTAATGGCGGCAGCGTCTCCAACACATGGCATCAGCAAAAAAGTTTATGATGAAGGCTGGGCAATGTCGGGCAAAATCAAATCTCCATCTAGTTATAAAAATATACCCTTGCAGTTTGTTCATCAAGGTACAAAAAATGGCGGGCCTTTATTTTGGGCACATTATTCATATTTAGGTTTAAACCCAAACGGATTAAAAGATGCTTATGGTGATTACGGTTTAGAATCAAAAAATCAAACATTAATCAATTATCAATGGGCTGTGGATAATCCATTAGGTTATAAGGGTTATGGTGCAAATAGTTGGGGACTTACTTCCAGCTATTCTGTAAAAGGTTATGCCGGGCATGCGCCACAACAAAATAAAGATTTAGGTGTAATTTCTCCAACTGCTGCAATTTCCTCTATTGTTTATACTCCAGAGCAATCCATGGCTGCTATGAGGCATTGGTACACCAGCAAAAAAGATAAAATTTGGGGAAAATACGGGTTTTACGATGCCTTCAGCGAAACCGAAAACTGGTATCCGAAAAGGTATTTAGGAATTGACCAAGGTCCACAAGTAGTG
>DASSWV010000059.1:0-2026 GCA_035704545.1 Pelobium sp. | reverse complement strand
AGAGGTTACAGGTTGAGGCCAAAAGTCCTTACAGTTGTACCTGAAAACCCGAAACAAAACGTCATTCGTATTTTTAATTATTTTGATTTTAAACAAAGCAATGAAATTGTAAACTGGATAACAGAGCGTTTTATTGATTTGGATGCTTTAAACGTTAAAAACGAACTAGAAAGCTTTCTACAAGATGAAAATTACGGTTCCACACAAGAAAAACGAGCAGCAAAACTTAAACTAGCTAAAGAAATTGCGCTCTTCTATAATATTTGGGGTGGCATTATTGGTTTTACATTTGGTTTTTTTCCGCAACAATTTACGTTTATAACATTGTTGGCTATTCCCTTGGTTGGAATAGTATTGCTTTACACTTTTAAACTGATAACGTTTTTATCTGGAGAACAGGAAAGCATTAAACCTCATATATTTTACGGGTTTATAATACCAAGTGTGAGTTTGCTATTTAAAACAGCGCAACCAAATTTTTTCGATTATGATAATATGTGGGGTCCACTATTTGGTTTCTGTATTTTGGTGATTTTGTTAATAAGTTATCATGGAATAAACAAATTGGCATCTTCTGTATTTCAACAAGTTATAATAATAATTATAGCGGGTTCAGTCTATGGACTTGGAACTTTCAAAACTATTAATTGCGTATTTGATAGATCTGGAGTTGAATCTGTTCCGGTAATTATACAGGACAAATTTACTAAAGAAGGTAAAGGAACTTCTTATTACTTTAGGCTGAGCGAATGGAATTCCAGTAATGGTAAAACAGAAGAAAAGGTTTTCAGAAAAATGTTTAATCAAAAGCAAGTAGGAGATACCATTGCCATAAAGTTGAAAAAAGGAATGTTAAATGTTCCCTGGTATACCATTTCTTCAAATAATGATTGATGCATTTACTCCCTAAACCATCCCTTTCTGGCAAAATACCAAACCTGCCCAGCTGCAATTATAGCCATTAGCGCCAACACGTAAACATAGCCGTTCTGTATGTAAAGTTCTGGCATATTGTTTTTTAAAAGCTCTCCAGTTTTTGGATCCTGATAGGCAAAGTTCATCCCGTAGATGCCTGCAATAAATGTTAGTGGGATAAAAATTGCGGAAATGATGGTCAATATCTTCATCACCTCGTTCATCTTATTGCTCATTAATGATAGGTATAAATCCAGCAAACTGGTTGCGGTTTCCCGCATACTTTCAATCAAGTCGATTATTTGTATACTGTGGTCATACGCATCGCGAAGGAAAACATGGGTGTCTGGATTTATCAATGGAATTTGCGAACGCAGTAAATCATTTAGTTTATCCCGCTCGGACCAAGCCGCTCTGCGCATAGAAATCATCAGCTTTTTTACTCCCTGTATCCTATACATCAGTTGTTTACGTGGTTTTTGATACAGGTGTTCTTCCACAATCTCCAATTCATCATTCAATCGGTTAACAATCGTGAAATAATGGTCAATTACGGTGTCCATCAGTGCATACATCATATACGATGGACCTAAGTTACGGATGTTGCCGGCTATGTTTTTTCTTAATCGGTTTCGTATCGGTTCTAAAACATCGTCGTAATCCTCTTGAAAACTAATCAGTAAATTCTCGAACAAAAGGAAGGAAAGCTGTTCGTTTTTTAACGCTAAGCCTTTATCAAGCTCAAGCATACGGCTTACTATATAATTGTAATTATCGTACTCTTCGTTCTTTGGTCTTTGGTGGGTATGTACAATATCTTCCATTACCAAAGTGTTTACATTAAATTTTTTCTGGATAAAATCTAAAACATCTTGCGAGCCCAAGCCCTTAACATCAATCCAATGAAAGCAGTTCTCATGTTTTTCTGTAAAAGCAACAGCCTTTTTAATGTTGTTTGTTTCTAACTCCTCTAAAAATTCTGGACGGTATGAATAAACAAATATCTTGCTGGGCAAGGCAGCTTCATTTATGAAAAATGTCCCTGGAACTTGGCCTGGCTTACTTGTTCTTTTAGGCTGAATAATGTTTATTCTGGAGATATTAAGCTTAG
>DASSWV010000047.1:0-3959 GCA_035704545.1 Pelobium sp. | reverse complement strand
TTCTATCAGTTATGATTTGGTGGAGTCTCCTAAACAGGCATTTGAAGGTGGTGAAGCATTTGGCAGATTTCAATTGATGTTAGCGGATATGGATCCTGCTTTGCTGACAGAAACTTTGGTCAACTTCCACAACGTTACCTTCCGTTTAGCAAATTACAAAAAGGCGTTGGGAGCTGATATCGCAAACAGAGCGAAAGATGTTTCCGAAGAGATCGCATTGATCAAAGAACACGAAGAATGGATGTGTAGCCTGTACAAAATGGGCGAAGATGGTTTATTACCAAAACGCATTACCCACAACGACACTAAGTTCAACAATATATTATTTGATAAAAATGACAACGTTATCTGCATTATCGATTTAGATACGGTAATGCCTGGTTATGTTGCTTATGATTTTGGTGATGCCATAAGAACATTGGTAAATACTGCCGAAGAGGATGAAGCTGATTTATCTAAAATAAATGTAAATATGCCTCTTTTTAAGGCTTACACTGATGGATATTTGAAAGAAGCAGTCAATTTCCTGACTAAAGACGAGCTAAAATCCCTTTATTATGCCGTTTTCCTTTTCCCTTATATGCAGGCAGTCCGTTTTTTAACAGATTATTTACAAGGCGATACCTACTATAAGATTGCTTACGCAGAACATAATTTAGTCCGTACCAAAGCACAGTTTAAGTTATTTAATGAATTATATGCTCAAAAAGAAGAAATCAGTAAGGTTCTTGAGGAAAGTGCTAAAACAGCGTTAGATAAAACGTTCTAATTATCGTAAAGTTAGATTTAACGGTTTTGAAACCAATCTTTCTTTTATAATTTTTAGATTTAAAAATTATATAGAGCAAAATCTACTTTAGAAGGAAAACTGATGCAGATTTATCGGAATCTTATTGTGAGGTGTTGATTGCTAAACAACCGCTGTCAAAATAATGGAAAACCCTAAACATTTAAAAATCAGTCAAATTATTTAATTTTTTCTAATTTCGTCACATAACTGCACAGCGATTTACAAATGAAAGATAAAATCATTACCATAAAAGATATTGCTGCAAAAGCTCAGGTATCTACCGGAACTGTTGACAGAGTGTTGCATAAACGAGGTAGGGTTGCACCAAAGGTAGAAGAGAAAATTCTCCGCATTATTAAGGAGATGGAATACCAGCCAAATATTATTGCAAGAGCTTTAAGCTCTAAAAAACAATATAACATTGCCATACTTATCCCTGATGAAGCACACGACAGTTATTGGTTTGCACCAAAGGCAGGCATAAAAAGCGCTTTAAAAGAGCTGAAAAAATATGGTCTTTCGGTAAAGTACTACCATTTTGATCCTTATGGTGCGCAATCATTTGTAGCGCAGGCTAACGAATTAAATAAAGAAAAACACGATGCAATTATTGTAACGCCTATTTTTCATAGAGAGGTGCTGCCCTTTCTAGATACCTGGAAAAAAGAAAAAATTCCGGTTGTGTTCTTTAATACAGAAATTTCAGATTTTGAACCTTTAAGTTATATTGGGCAGGATAGTTACCAAAGTGGCTATTTGGCCGCCAAACTTATTCACTACGGGCAGTCTGCACCTTGTTCTGTTTTAATTGCCCATTTTGATGAAGAAACCTCTAACGCTGCCCACTTAGAAAAAAAAGAACTCGGTTTTAAAAACTACTATATTCAAAATAACCTTCAACAGTTTGAAATTCTTAGGGCAGATATCGCCCTACCTAGTCATCTGACTTTTGTAAAACAGATGGACTCAATTTTTGAATCAAACCCCAACATCAGAGCCGTGTTTGTTACTACATCTAAAGCTTTTGAAGTAGCCGAATACCTTACCCAAAAACACATTAGCGATGTTAAAATTATTGGTTATGATTTGTTACCTAAAAACATCCACTACCTAAAACAAAACATCATCAGTTTTTTAATTAACCAAAACCCAAAAGGACAAGGTTTTTGGGCATTACAGATTGTTGCAGATAAATTGATTTTTGATAAACCCGTACCACAGCTAAAGTATTTACCGCTAGATATCGTGACCAAAGAAAACGCAAACTATTTTATTTCGGATGATTTGGAAATAGCTTAACAATTTTTCTTTTACATTCAGGAGAGTCCCAATTCAAGCCACACAGTCAACTTCGGCGGGCCTCATTAAACTCCGCCAGTTGAAAAAATAGGGCGGGGTTAATATTATAACCCCTAAGTGGTTTTTATTAAGTTGACAACCTCAATTGCGTGTGCAAAAGAAGAAAACCATCATTTTACAGCAGGGCACCAATTCTCTAGGCACTAAAATCCCTGGTAAAATGATCGCCTGATCATTGGCCTCAAAAAGGAAAAATAACGCATTATATAAAAAAGAAGTCGCTTATACATCAACTAGCAAACAATTTCAATAAAATATGTGTTCGGTCAACAATTTTGTGTAAAATATAAAGTTTTTGCTACTTTTACATTAGTGTTTTCGAACACATATATAGCCAATTTCATTTTTTAACTATCATCTATTCTCTTATTTATTGAAAGAATTTATAGGGTAAAGACAAACTTGAGAGATATTTTAAAATTGAGCAGTATAGTTTAACGACACAACGAAATTATTTCAATTATTAGATGAAACAACCAATAACAATACCTTACGTTCTCTACAGTGATGCAGAAACGCATGACAATATACAAGCATTAAGTATTAGTGCAAAGCATTCCATTGATGATAACCCTTGGAACTACGAATTTTCTGGCGAGGCAGGTTTTAACATCGCATACACAGATGCAGGCATCTTAATCAAGTTTGATGTTATAGAAGAAAATGTGCTGGCTCGGTTTACCAAATCAAATGACCCCGTTTATAAAGACTCTTGTGTGGAGTTTTTCATCGCTTTAAACAATGAAAACACCTATTACAATTTTGAGTTTAACTGCACCGGAACATGTTTAGCCGGTTATGGAACATCCGCCGATGAAAGAACACTCTTATCTACAGAAAAAATCAAACAAATTAAAGTAAGTTCAAGCTTTAAATCCATTATATTTAAAGAGCAAGAAATGGTTAATTGGCAGTTGACCATCTTAATCCCAAATGAGGTGTTTGAGTTTCATCAAATTGAAAACTTTAATGGCAGCGAAGCTAGATTAAACTTTTATAAATGTGGTGATGATTTGCCAAAGCCGCATTTTTTATGTTGGAACCCGATTTTAAACACGCCACAACCAGATTTTCATTTGCCAGCTTATTTTGGAAAAGCAGTATTTTTAAAAAACTAAACCAGTTATATGTCAACAACATCGTTATCAAATCCTATAAAAAAAGGATTAAATCCTGTAATCATTATCGGAGCTTTGTTCTTCGTATTCGGCTTTGTTACTTGGTTAAACGGCACATTAATTCCGTTTTTGCAATTAGCATGTGAGCTTACCACATCTCAAGCGTTACTTGTAACGTTTGCGTTCTACATGGCCTACTTTTTTCTGGCAATTCCATCGTCTTACATCCTAAAATTAACCGGATTTAAAAAAGGAATGGCATGGGGACTTGTAGTGATGGCATTGGGCGCTTTAGTTTTTGTCCCAGCGGCAAATATGCGTAGTTATCCCTTATTTTTGGTAGGTCTGTTTGTTCAAGGAATGGGCTTAGCCTTATTACAAACCGCATCAAACCCATACATTACCATTGTTGGCCCGATAGAAAGTGCGGCAAAACGTATCAGTATTATGGGAATCTGTAATAAAGTTGCAGGTGCTTTAAGCCCATTAATACTTAGTGCATTGGTTTTACAAGGCGCACAAGCTATTGAGGATCAAGCTAAAACCATCACAGACCCAGTGCAAAAAGCTATTCTTTTAACAGAACTAGCGCAAAGAGTAATTACGCCGTACATTATTATTGCAGTAGTGCTCATTGTATTGGCGCTGTTAATTGTTTATTCTTCATTACCAGAAATCAACACAGATGAAGA
>DASSWV010000013.1:0-4782 GCA_035704545.1 Pelobium sp. | reverse complement strand
TACACACCTACCAAAACAACCTTGCCGGCTTGGCAAAACTTTCTGTAGCTGATTTATGTAGATTTAGAGGAATTGGCGAAGCCAAAGCCATTTCAATTATTGCCGCTTTAGAATTAGGCCGCCGCCGTAAAGAGAGCGAGTTGGTTTTTACAGATAAAATTAACTGCTCTAAAGATGGTTTCAATATTTTAGCGCCTTATTTCGCCGATTTATTACACGAGGAATTTTGGATGTTAACCTTGGCCCGCAACAATAAAGTAACCAACAAAATTTTAATTTCAAAAGGCGGCTTATCCGGCACTATTGCCGACCCTAAAGTGATTTTTAAAGCAGCGCTAGAGCATAATGCTGCAAATATTGTGTTGGCACATAACCATCCTTCCGGAAATTTGAAGCCTAGCCAAGAGGATTTAAGTCTCACAAAAAAGATAAAAGGTGGCGCCCAATTGCTGGACATCGGGATTTTAGATCATTTGATTTTTGCTGGAGAAGGATATTTCAGTTTTGCTGATGAAGGTTATTTGTAGGGGTAACAAGTAGAAAGTAATAAGTCAAAAGTGGAAAGTAAAAAGTAAAAAGAACTACACTAGTTACTCAGATTATTCCACATTCTATCCTTCACTCATTCAGAATTATTTCATTCCATCACTCATTCAAAATTAACTATATCATCATTCTGTCATTCATTCCATCACTCATTCAAAATTCAATTTTTCTAAAACAAAACTTTTAGCTTTATAAAATCGTTATACCAGCAAATAATTTAGAGGATGAGAGGCTATGGATTTTCAAAATATATTCCCAAACAATTGCCAAACGGTGGCTTTGATGAATTATTGAAGCTTTTTTTAGAGCTTTTGAATTATTCTGCCGGAGACGCAAACGAAGCGCTTTCTTGGATGAACGAGCTTGACAAGCAACATAACATTACAAAGGATGATTATGGTATGGGCGATTTTATTGATGATTTAAAAAGCAAAGGTTATATAGGAGACAACGGGCCAAACGGTGACATCAAGATTACTGGAAAAACAGAACAGACTATTCGCCAGTCGGCGTTGGAAGAGATTTTCGGTAAGTTGAAAAAATCTGGAAAGGGAAACCATACAGCGCCACAATCTGGTGCCGGCGAAGAAAAAAATGCGGATAGAAGAGAATACCAATTTGGCGATAGTTTGGATCAGATTGACATGACTGCTTCCATTCATAATGCGCAAATTAATCATGGTATCGGCGATTTTATGATGACAGAGCGGGATTTAGAAGTAGAAGAAAGAGATTACAAAACCCTAACTTCTACCGTGTTGATGATCGATATTTCGCATTCGATGATTCTTTATGGTGAGGACAGAATTACGCCAGCCAAAAAAGTTGCCATGGCCTTAGCAGAATTAATCAAAACAAAATACCCAAAAGATACTTTAGATATTGTAGTGTTTGGCAACGATGCTTGGCCAATAACCGTTAAAGATTTGCCGTATTTGCAAGTTGGACCGTATCATACCAATACTTACGCAGGTTTGGAGCTTGCGACTGATATTTTACGACGAAGAAAAACGCATAACAAGCAAATTTTTATGATTACCGACGGTAAACCGACTTGTTTAAAAGAAGGTTTAAAGTACTATAAAAACAGCGTTGGTTTGGATAAAAAAGTCATCAATAAAACTTTAACAATGGCCGCCCAGTGCAAAAGATTGAACATCCCTATCACTACTTTTATGATTGCAAAAGACCCTTACTTACAGCAATTTGTCCGTAAGTTTACAGAGGTTAACGGCGGACGAGCATTTTATAGCTCTCTAAAAGGATTAGGAGAATACATTTTTGAAGATTATATAAAGAATAGAAGGAAAACGGTGAGGTGATTTTGGATTAAAGAGGAAAGAACAAAGATTAAAGACAATCTTTGAAGTGGAAAAACTGACAATCTAAAAAACCTAACCACCTAACAAACTAACTCCCCAACCAACTACATGATAAAAACACTTGGAGAATTAAAAAAATCGGGATATAAAAGTCGTTCGATCAAAGAAGAACTACGCGAAAACCTAATTGCCCGATTAAAGGACAAAGATTTAGGTTTTGAAGGAATTATAGGTTTCGAAGACACGGTAATGCCGGATTTACAGACCGCAATTTTAAGTCGGCATAATATTTTGCTTTTAGGCTTAAGAGGTCAGGCGAAGACAAGAATTGCCCGATTGATGGTCAATTTGTTGGATGAATATGTGCCTTACATTGCAGATTCTGAATTGTACGATGACCCTTTGGATCCGATAAGCTGGGCCGGAAAACATGCCATTGAAGTTCATGGTGATGATACGCCAATTGCTTGGTGGCACCGAAGCGAAAGGTACACCGAGAAGTTAGCCACACCAGATGTGACCGTTGCCGATTTAATTGGCGATGTTGACCCGATAAAAGCCGCGACACAAAAGCTCCATTATTCTGATGAAAGGGTGATTCATTTCGGGTTAATCCCGAGAGCACACCGCAGTATTTTTGTAATCAACGAATTGCCCGATTTGCAAGCAAGAATTCAAGTTGCGTTGTTTAATATTTTGCAGGAAAGAGATATTCAAATTAGAGGTTTTAAACTGCGTTTGCCTTTGGATATTCAGTTTGTATTTACGGCAAACCCTGAAGATTATACCAACCGTGGTTCTATTGTAACGCCTTTAAAAGACAGGATTGAGAGTCAGATTTTAACGCATTATCCAAAATCTGTCGCTATTTCTCGTAAAATAACCCAACAGGAGGCTTTAATTACGCCTGCTCAGAAGCTGATTGAAGCGGATGGATTAGTAAAAGATTTAATAGAGCAGATTGCTTTTGAAGCCCGTAATTCGGAGTATATCGATAAAAAATCGGGGGTTTCGGCTCGTTTAACCATTTCTGCTTATGAAAATTTAATTTCTCATGCAGAACGCAGAATGTTGATTAACGGAGAGAAGGGCACTGTGGTTAGGATTAGTGATTTCCTAGGCGTAATCCCCGCCATTACCGGAAAAATCGAATTGGTTTACGAAGGCGAATTGGAAGGCCCGGCTAAGGTGGCAAACATTTTAATTGGCAAAGCCATTAAAACTTTGTTGCAGACTTATTTCCCGGATCCCGAGCGGATGAAGAAGGCGAAGAAAGATAATCCTTATGCAGAGATCATCAATTGGTTTGGCGCAGGAAACAGCGTTAATTTACTGGATGACATTACCGACAAAGAGTATAGGGAAGTATTAAACTCCGTTCCCGGGTTGAGAGAAGTTGTGATGCAATTCCACAAAGACATCAGTGAAAACCAAACATTATTGTACATGGAGTTTGTATTGCATGGTTTAGCAGAGTTTTCTTTGGTAAGTAAAGGCTTTTTAGAAAAAGGTTTTGAGTTTAAGGATATGTTCAACAGCTTGTTTAGTTCGGAGTTTGCAGAAGACGATGAAGAGGGTGATTTTGACGATAGGTACTAATTAAGTTCAAGGAATAAATTGCGTTAGGGATTGCAGTGATAGCTTTTTTGTCATCCTGAGCGGAGTCGAAGGAAGAACAAAAAACTTTAACGTAAAGCCCGACCGCTTTTCTGCGGAAACGCCCAAAAAATATCATGGGAAAAATTATTGGATTAAGTTTCGTCGCAATTTTATTGATTGCGTTCGATTTATACATCTACAAAGCTGTTTTAAACATCTATCCGACCTGGAGCAAGGATAAAAAACGGCTATTCAAATTTACTTGGTTTGGTTACACTGCTGTGTTGCTTTCGGGCGTATTGATAAGTTTAAGCTTCGATATTCCATTGGGCATCCGGACGGTGTTTTTGGTGGCTTACTTTATTACGTTTATGACCAAAGCAGTGTGGAGCATTATTCTTTTTGTGGATGATGTTAGGCGGGGAGCGATATTTGTCAAACGAAAAGTAATTACGGAAGAAGTTGTTGCTGAAAAAAGTGAAGCAACCATTCCGCGGTCAGAGTTTTTGGTAAAAGCAGGAATGGCCGTTGCAGCAGTTCCTTTTGCAAGTTTAACCTGGGGCGTAGTTTCTGGCGCTTATGATTATAGGGTTCGCAAACAGGTTCTGTATTTTGAAAATCTGCCGAGAGCGTTTGATGGGATTACCATTGCTCAAATTTCTGATGTTCACTCCGGAAGTTTCTATAATAAAAAGGCGGTTTTGGGTGGCGTGGAAATGCTGTTGCGAGAGAAACCAGATATTGTTTTTTTTACCGGCGATTTGGTAAATGGTAGGGCAAAGGAAATGCGAGATTATCAGGACGTTTTTTCTAAAGTGAAAGCTCCTCTGGGCGTTTACTCTGTTTTGGGGAATCATGATTATGGGATGTATGAGCAATGGCCTACCGAAGCTGCCCGGAAAAAAAATATTGAAGATATAAAAAACGTACACCGCTTAATGGGCTGGGATTTGTTGATGAATGACAACCGACGAATTAAAGTTGACGGTGCGGAAATTGGCGTTTTAGGCATCGAAAATTGGGGTACAGGAAGGTTCCCGAAACTTGGAAAGATGGAAGAAGCCGTCAAAAACACGGATGACTTATCTGTCAAATTGCTTTTATCTCATGATCCTTCGCACTGGCGAGCAGAAGTTTTACAAAAATACCCGCAGATAGATGCTTCTTTTGCTGGGCATACGCATGGAGCTCAGTTTGGAATAGAAACGGAATATGTGAAATGGAGCCCGGTTCAATATGTGTACGATGAATGGGATGGTTTATATAAAGAAGGAAAACAACAGCTTTATGTTAATGTAGGCTTTGGTTTCCTAGG
>DASSWV010000524.1:0-4052 GCA_035704545.1 Pelobium sp. | reverse complement strand
AATAGCTGGTATTGGTTCTAATTTGTTGACAATTGAAGGTGTGAAAGAACTTGGCGGAACAGAACATCGTTTACTGCCCGATATGATTGAAATTGGTTCTTTCATCGGCTTGGCGGCCATGACGGAATCTGAAATAACAATCAAAGATGTTTGCTACCAAGAACTTGGGATTATCCCAGATGTTTTTAGAAGAATAGGAATACAGTTTGAATTACGTGGAGACGATATTTACATCCCTTCTCAAAAAAGTTATGAAATAGATACTTTTATAGATGGGTCCATATTAACAGTTGCGGATGCACCTTGGCCAGGCTTTACGCCAGATTTGCTTTCCATTCTTTTAGTGGTGGCAACGCAAGCCAAAGGTTCTGTTCTAATTCATCAAAAAATGTTTGAAAGTCGGTTGTTTTTTGTGGATAAACTGATTGATATGGGGGCACAGATTATACTGTGTGATCCACACAGGGCAACAGTTATCGGTTTAGACAAAAGGTATCAGCTAAAAGGAATCGAGATGACATCCCCTGATATTAGAGCCGGAGTTTCCTTATTAATTGCTGCTTTATCTGCATCTGGGCGAAGTATCATCCATAATATTGAGCAAATAGAAAGAGGTTATCAAGATATTGACACCAGGCTTAAAGCTTTGGGCGCAGACATAAGAAGAATTTAATTCTCAAACTCTCCCTCATTGGAGAGTTTTTTTGTTTGTAACAATTTTATTTCTCAATCCCAAAAACGATTTGAATGCTGAAACGTTTAAAACTACAGTCAAAGTTCTGCCGTAAGTCATTACAAAAAAGATGAATCATGAGAAAATTACAGATCATAACCACAGCTTTAATATTTATGCTGGTTACAGCTTCTTGCGCCAATGGTGCATCAGAAAATAATGCAAAACAACAAGAAGCAGTAGAAATCAAAAAAGCTGAAAACAACATCGTTTCGGTAGACCACTCTGTCTTTGATAAGTTGCTAAAAGCAAATGTTTCTGATAAGGGAATTGTTGATTACAAGGCCTTTGTTAAAGATAAAGTAGCTTTACAGAATTACATTAAAAGCTTAACTCAAGTAAATACTGCGAAACTTAATAAAAACGAAAGAACCGCCTTTTGGATCAATGCTTACAATGCCTTAACAATTGATCAAATTGTAAAACATTATCCAGTAACATCAATCACAAAAATTGCTGGTGGAAAAGTTTGGGATCAAGCCCTACCCTATAAATTCGATGGAAAAAGCTTGACTTTGAATGATATTGAAAAAAAGATTTTACTAGGAACTGAGCTATTTGATGCTAGAATCCATTTTGCGGTAAACTGCGCTGCTGTATCTTGCCCAACTTTAATCAACAAAGCTTACACCGGTAGTAATGTTCAAGAAATGTTAACCAAAAACACCAAATCGGCATTATCAAACCCGGCTTTCAACAAAATTTCTTCAAAAAGTGCATCCATCTCAAAACTGTTTGATTGGTACAAAGCAGATTTTGTAAAGGCAGAAGGTAGTGTGGTAAATTTCATCAACAAATATTCGGCTATCAAAATCAACAATCAAACTAAAATAGATTACCTAGCTTATAACTGGAGTCTGAACGGGATTAGGAATTAACCACAAGAATGAAAATAGTAATCATTGGCAACGGTATTTCTGGAATCACTACCGCTAGGTATATCAGGAAACAAAGTGACCACGAAATTTTAGTTATATCGGCCGAATCAGAACATTTTTTTTCTAGAACTGCACTCATGTACATTTACATGGGGCACATGAAATACGAGCATACCAAACCTTACGAAGATTGGTTTTGGGAGAAAAACAGAATAGCTCTAAAAAACGCTTACATCAGCAATATAGATTTTGATCAAAAAACTTTATCAACCGCCACAGGAGAAAACATCACTTACGATAAATTAGTGATTTCAACAGGTTCTGTCCCTAAAACTTTCGGTTGGCCTGGGCAACATTTAAAAGGCGTACAGGGTTTATACAGTAAGCAAGATGTGGAATTAATGGAGGAAAATACCAAAAACATTAAAGAAGCCGTGATAATTGGCGGTGGCTTAATTGGTATTGAAATGGCAGAGATGCTCCACAGCAGAAACATTGATGTCAGTTTTTTGATCCGGGAGAAAAGTTACTGGAACAGCGTACTCCCCAATGAAGAGGCGCAATTAGTAAGCAAACACATTGCTGAACATCGTATCAACCTAATCTCAAATACCGAGCTGGAAGAAATTATTGGAGATGATGATGAAAAAGTAAAAGCTATCAGAACTAAAGATGGGAAAATAATTGATTGTCAGTTTGTTGGTTTAACTACTGGAGTTACTCCAAATATTGGTTTTTTGAAAGATTCTAATTTAAAAACCGATAAGGGAGTGCTGGTAAATGAATATTTAGAAACCAATATTCCTGATGTTTATGCATTAGGAGATTGTGCACAGTTTGAAAACCCTAAAGAGAACCACCCGCCGATAGAGCAGTTATGGTACACCGGAAAAATGCAGGGGAAAGCATTAGCAAAAACCATTTGCGGAAACAGAACCAAATACGATAGAGGTATCTGGTTTAATTCGGCTAAGTTTTTTGATATAGAATACCAGACTTACGGTTTAATGTTGAATAAACCTTTTGATGATGAAGATACTTTCTACTGGGAACACAGCAACGGTAAAATTAGCTTTCGGGCGAATTTCAATAAAACTGATGGCAGTTTAAGAGGTTTTAATTTCTTTGGAATAAGATTTAAACAAACCGTAGCAGATACGTGGATAAGAGATGGAAATCACATCAGCAATTGCATTGCGCACTTAAACAAAGGTTTTTTTGATGCGGAGTTTAGCGCAAACCACCACAAAAAAATTGTAAAACATTTTAATGATGCTTATCCGCTACATAAAACACAAATTACTAAAAAGAGGTTCCTGATTTTTTAATCCGATAGCTAAAGAAACATGAAAATTATTCAAAAAATCGGACTCACCATCTTCCTAATTTGCTTCGCCTTTTTTTTGTCGTTATTAGGTATGGGTAAATACCAACTAAGCGAAGCTAGTTTCAAAGCTTCTGTAACAGACCCTACACACCAAGCTTTACTGATGCCGAATCTTAAAGAAATGTTTGGCAAAACGTACAATAACAATGTTGATTTTATTGCCGATTATAATAAAGCCCTCGATAAAACCAATCAGAAATTTAAAGAAGCTGACGATACAGATAGTGTTATTTACACCGACTATGCTTTATCCATCACTAAAAATAGCACCATAGGTTTTGTTAAAGAAAATCAAATCTTGTTGTTTTATATCTGTTTTATAATAAGTGCCTTAGGAGGACTTATTTATATGGGTGCTGATCTATTCATTCAGCCTGTCGCAGGTATAAAAAATAATAATATTTTCAAAAGAAGTGTGACCAACCGAGGAGTCATCGCTGTTTTATTCAGTGTTTTTTTAATCGTTTTTTATCTCTTTTTATACAAAGCGCCAGCATATTTGAGCAATTGGGTTTTTCTGGTTGATCCACTGAGTTTTTCGCTCACAGGCGGAGAAGCTAGCCATTGGTTTTTATACGGCTTCCTTTATTCACTAATTATGTTGACCATGGGAATTAGGGTTTATGTTAAATATCGTCATAACAATTATCAAATCATCCGAAATACTTCAGTCATATTTTTCCAACTGTCTTTTGCATTTATGATTCCCAATATTTTAACAAAACTGCAACTGCCATCCATGGATTTCAAAAATATGTGGCCATTGGATTATAGCTTTTTCTTTGATTACCGTTTAGATAGCTTATTGGCAGCCGGGACACTTGGTTATTGGATGTTAGGCTGGGGAATATTTTTGTTTGTGGTGGGTGTGCCAGTAATGGTTTACTTTTTCGGGAAACGATGGTACTGTAGCTGGGTTTGTGGGTGTGGAGGTTTGGCAGAAACCTTTGGCGACCCTTACCGCCAACTATCAGATAAATCTTTAAAAGCCTGGAAATACGAAAGAGTGATTGTGCACAGCGTTTTAGTATTTGTAATAGTAATGACAATTGCC
>DASSWV010000232.1:0-3163 GCA_035704545.1 Pelobium sp. | reverse complement strand
TACTTTTAAAACCGCAAACCAAATTTATTTTTAAGTATGATTACATCTTTTGAAGCATCATTAAATCAAATATCTGTACATAAAGTAGGCAACAAAGCACAGGATGAATACATGGTTTTGTCAGATGCGCCTTTAAGCATTGAGGATGAAATGCTAAAAAACCTGCTGATGACTTACTTTTTAAAGCCTTTTGAAAAAGTCAACGAAGTTTATCGCTTTACCCACGCCACGGCTGATTTAGCGTTAAACGAGATTTATCATTTTGCTAAAAAAGCATTTGAGAGCGGAAGTAATTTCCATGAAATTAGTCAGCAAATTACCCGTCATTTATATGATGTTTCTACTCATCCAAAAATCAAGGCAGGCGAGGTGTACATTGTTAATTTTGAGTCGGTTCAAATTGAGGGCGAACTACACAAAGCCATCGGTATCTTCAAATCAGAAACGAAGGAAACCTACTTAAAAGTTTATCCGGATGCCGGAGGTTTTTCTTTAAGTTACGAGCAAGAAGCCATTAATATACAGAAACTTGACAAAGGGTGTTTAATCATTAACACCGAAGCTAACGAAGGCTATAAAGTGGTGGTAATTGACCAAACCAACAAAAGCGGAGAAGCAGTTTATTGGAAAGATGACTTTTTAAAACTTAAAATACGTAATGATAGTTTTAACCAAACACATAATGTTTTAGGGCTTTACAAGAACTTCGTTACCGAAAAAATTGACGAAGATTTTGAAATATCTAAACCTGATAAAATTGATTTGCTCAACAAATCAATGAAGTATTTTAAAGAAAAAGAAAAGTTTGATCTAGACGAGTTTTCTGATGAAGTGATTGGAAACGATACTGCGTCAAAATCTTTTAAAACGATGATGAGTAGTTATGAGCAGGAGTTTGAGACGCCTTTAAGCAATGGTTTTGATATTTCTTCACAAGCCGTTAAAAAACAGAGTGCTAACTATAAAACGGTATTAAAACTGGATAAGAATTTTCACGTTTATATCCATGGTGATAGGCAACTGCTAGAGCAAGGTTTTGATGAAATTAAGGGTAAAAATTACATCACGCTTTTCTATGATAAAGAGTCTTAAGCTCTTCGTAAGCAATTTGCATCGCTAAATTATTCTTAAATTTACCCACATGTTATTAGAAACACTCGATACTCGCCGTAAGGCATTAACTATAAATTTAGATCCAAACATATACGGAACATTTGCCGAAATAGGTGCAGGGCAAGAAGTTGCTAGAAATTTTTTTACCGCTGGTGCCGCTTCTGGTACTATAGCTAAAACCATGTCGGCTTATGATATGACTTTCAGTAACGAGATTTATGGTGCCGAAGAATCGGGCAGGTATGTTTCAAAGTCTCGGTTAGAAAAAATGTTGAATCATGAGTTTGAACTTTTGGGCGAGCGTTTATGTGGCGTAAAATACGAACAGCGCAGGTTTTTCTCATTTGCAAATACGGTAACTACTTTAAACTACGATAAATCAAACGACCCACATGGCTGGTTAGGAATTAAATTTCAATTAGAGCCCTGTGGACCCGCTAATGAAATCATATTTCATGTTAGGTTATTGGACAGTGACGCTACACTTCAACAAAATGTTTTAGGAATTTTAGGTGTTAATCTTGTTTACGCGGCGTTTTTTCATCATAACGATACCCAAATGATGATTGAGTCCCTGGCAGAAAACCTTAGTACTGGATCAGTTGAGATTGACTTAATTAGCGTTAAAGGACCCGCATTTGCTGAAGTGAGTGAGGTTTTAGTTAATTTATACCTGTTACAAAAAGGTTTTTCTTCGGCAGCAGTTTTTATTCCGGAAATAGGAGTGATGCAAGCGAAGGATTTGATGTACAAAAGGCACATCATGATACTACGCACTCGGTTTGACCAAAAAGTAAAACCAGATTTCGAGCTTTTTAACCATGCTGTAAATCAGTACAAAACCTACATGAACATTAATGATGTTGAGTTGCTAACGATGGCGGAGCTTACCCTTAATAATATGATGGAAAAAGCATCGCTTGGAGATAGTGAATTGTTAGACAGGGTTTCAAAAAGAGCGTCCGAAATATTAGAGATGGGTCATGCGGTTATTATATCCAATTTTAACAGGCACAATAAACTGGCGAAATACCTTTCTAAATGCAAACCCCAAAGCGTTGGCATTACTACCAATATTGCAAACTTAAAACATATATTTCTTGCCGAAAGTTACGGCAAGAGCTACACTAATGAGCTTTTAGCTTATGTGAGTGATTTATTTAGTGGGAACGTAAAACTCCTAGCTTTCCCATATCGTGATATTAAAAACAAAAAGATCGTAACCACCAAAAACCTGGAAGTATCCGCCGAAGCGAAACCGCTTTTCGACTTTTTGCTGTTGAATAAATATATAATTGATATTGAAGAGATTGAAGTGGATAATGAAAAAGTATAATAAAAAGTTGATTGAAGTAACAGATAAGCAATATACTCTATATCCTTTTAATTCTGAATTTCCCCAACCAATTAACTTAGTTCCTCATATTGATATACTGCAAAGGCTGTCCAAAATCTTCGCCTCTACACAATGCAATTACGGCTTGCAAATCATCCAGTTTTTTCCCCGTCACACGCACTTGGTCTTCCATTATAGATGCTTGTACCTTTAAACCAGAATCTTTGATTTTTTTTACTACTTTTTTTGCGGTTTCTTTATCGATACCTTCTTTAACCGTGATTTCCTTTTTGATCATGTTTCCGGTAACAGAGATAAAAGGCTTCTCAAAATCCAAAGCTTTGGGATCCAAGCTTTGTTTCACAAATCTAGAAATGATTGAATCAGTTATCGCTTTAAGGCGCATATCATCTTCGGTTACTATCGAAAGAACATTTGTTTTTTTATCAAGTTCAATCGTACTTTTAGAAGTATTAAAATCATAACGGTTTAAAATTTCTTTTTTTGCGTTATTAACCGCATTATCTAAAGTTTGAGCGTCTAATTTGCTTACAATATCAAAAGAAGGCATATTTGGAATATTATTTGTTATATTAAAAAAAATAAAGATAAATTTAAAATTTAAACCATGGCAACTAAATCTCAAAAAGCAAAAACACCAAGTAATTTTGGTAAAAAAGCAGAAGAAAAGCTTGAAATTAGTTTAAGAAAAAA
>DASSWV010000204.1:0-9457 GCA_035704545.1 Pelobium sp. | reverse complement strand
CATATCTTCCGTTTATAAAAAGAATTTTGTTGAACCTGCATTATTGGGTAAAGTTATTGGTCACCACCTTAAAGATTCGCCAAGTTGGTTAAATATTACTTTAGGAAGTACAGTCCACTTTTTTGTAGGTTATTTATTTACAGAAATCCATCTCTTTCTGTACCAAATATATACCCCAAACTGGTATAATGCTTTGTTTTTTGGTGTTATAAACGGGCTTTTTGGTGCATCTGTTTGGTATTTAACCATTAAGCTTTATCCAAAAGTGCTAACGGTTCACATTTCGCAATACTTAACACAGCTGGTTATTGGGCATGTTATTTTTGCAATAATAATAGTTTATATGTACGCTCCTCCACATTTATAAATCAAACTAATAGTAACCTACTATGAAAACACAAAAGAAAAAACAAGTAAATCAGCCCGGTAAGGAACATGAAATGAGTCAAAAACCGGCATATAAAGGTACATCCGGACCAAAACCGAAACTTAAAAATAAAGTCGCAATTATTACTGGTGGCGATAGTGGAATCGGTAGAGCTATTGCTGTTGCTTTTGCCAAAGAAGGGGCAAATGTTGTGATCTCTTACTTGGATGAAACTAAAGATGCAAAGAAAACAAAAAGCGATATAGAGGCCTTGGGTGCAAAATGTATTCTGATTAAGGGCGATATCAGTAAGGAAACTCATTGTAAAAAAATTGTGGAAGACACGGTTAAAAGGCTGGGGCGCTTAGATGTTTTAGTGAATAACGCCGCGATGCAGTTTCCGCAGAAATCCATCACGGATATTACGGATGATCAGCTGAAAAAGACTTTCGCCACCAATATATTTTCGCAGTTTTATACTGTTAAGGCAGCTTTGAAATATTTAAAGAAAGGAAGTTCTATCATTAATACTACATCTGTAACAGCTTATCACGGCAGTCCGCAATTGTTAGATTACTCCGCAACCAAAGGCGCTATCGTGGCTTTTACCCGCTCACTTTCTATTTCACTTTCAGAAAAAGGAATACGTGTGAACGGTGTTGCTCCTGGGCCAATCTGGACACCGCTTATTCCAGCTACATTTAATAAAGAAAAAGTAAAGAATTTTGGAAAAGATACACCTATGGGAAGACCCGGTGAACCAGAAGAAGTAGCAGGTTGTTATGTGTTTTTAGCTTCGGATGATGCCTCCTATATAAGTGGGCAGGTTTTGCATCCAAACGGTGGAACTGTAATTAATGGGTAAAACGCTTAACAGTCATACTGAGCGTTAGTTTTAGTAAACTGGGAGTCGGAATGTGTTGTGTTGTTAATACTAAAAGCTCCGACTCCGCTACTATCGACATTTTAATCTCATTAGTTTTCAGAGCGTCATGCTAACGATAGGAAGCATCTCACTTACAAAGTTGCCATGTTGATGGATAATTTAGGTGTGATGTTTCGTTACCTCAACATGACGAAATATTATACTTCTATAGTATAAAGTTTGGTGTCAGCAACTTATAATTTGCCTCCTATTATCTAAATAACCTGTCCCTTTGCTAATTTTTCTTTACGATGATCTTGCCATAAATAATGCAACAGCGTATTTAAAACTACCGCGTTCCAATCATTATGTAAGCTAAAAGTTGCTCTTTTCTTTTTATCACTTAAGCTTTCTACGTACAAAATGCCTTTGTTTAGGTAATATTTAAGATCACTCCAAGGTACCAACTCGGTTTTTTGTTTTTTCCAGAATAAAAAGCCCGACGAAAAAGTCATCATAAAACCCTCATTGGTAATCTGTGTGCCGGCTATAGAAAACCCGTTTTTTGCATTTAGTTGCTCTAAAAAATGGCTTACTAAATATTTTTTAACATACTGCCACACGCCAGACATGATGTAATAATAAGTATGGTCTTCCGCTAATAGGTCCTCAACTTTGTTGGATTTAAATCTGATGCTAACTGTTTTATCGGACTTGGTTAAGATGTCAATATTGTACTCTTTATTAGTTGGATTTTTTGCTCCTCCAACCAAAGATACGCCGTACTTTACCGCTTTTACATCGCTACAAGCGATTTTATCTGAGTTAACTTCGATAAAATCTTTGTTGATTTTAACTTTTTGTTTGGTAAATGGTGTCGTAATATCTACATCAAAATTATGTGCTTGCATGGGGTCTAATATAATGATTTCTTGAATTTAAAAAAGCGTACCTGTGCCTCCTGTTTTTAATTTTCCTAAGTGTTTATAAGCATTTTCCGTAGCTTCTCTTCCGCGTGAAGTACGCATTAAGTAACCTTCCTGAATCAGGAACGGCTCATAAACCTCTTCAATGGTCCCTTCATCTTCTCCAACGGCGGTAGCAATGGTTTTTAAGCCTACCGGGCCACCTTTAAATTTATCAATAATTGCACATAAAATCCTGTTGTCCATTTCATCTAAACCATGCTCATCCACGTTTAATGCGTTAAGTGCATATTTAGCAATCTCTGGCTCAATGTTTCCGTTCCCCTTAATCTGCGCAAAATCGCGGGTACGGCGTAAAAGAGCGTTAGCAATACGTGGCGTTCCGCGGCTACGGCGGGCAATTTCAAAAGCAGCTTCGTCTGTTATGGGGGTTTTTAAAATATGTGCAGATCGCATTACAATAGTTGTCAGCAATTTAGCATCATAATATTGTAAGCGGGAGTTGATCCCAAACCTTGCCCTTAAAGGCGAAGTTAATAAGCCTGACCGAGTTGTTGCGCCTACTAGCGTGAAAGGATTCAAGGATATTTGAACAGAGCGGGCATTTGGGCCCGTCTCTAGCATAATGTCAATTTTAAAATCTTCCATTGCAGAGTAGAGGTACTCTTCAACCAAGGGACTTAATCGGTGTATTTCATCGATAAATAAAATATCGCCTTCATCTAAATTGGTTAACAAACCTGCAAGATCTCCCGGTTTATCTAACACAGGGCCACTGGTTATTTTGATTCCAACGCCCATTTCATTGGCAATGATATGTGAAAGTGTGGTTTTTCCTAGCCCCGGAGGGCCATGTAAAAGTACATGATCCAAAGCTTCACCACGTAATTTTGCTGCTTGCACAAAAATGCGGAGGTTCTCCAAAATTTTCTCCTGACCCGTAAAATCCTCAAATTCTTGCGGACGAAGCACCTTTTCAATTTCCTTATCAGTATTGCTCAGGCTTTCGAGGTGAGGATCTAAATTTTCATTCATGGGTTGAAGATAGTAAAATCACTTTTTGTTTAATGCAGAAATTATAAACAGCGTGTTAAATATTGATTTCCATAATTATATAATCAATTCCACTTTTGCTAAAAGCATTTCCGGTTTTTACGAAGCCTAATTTTTCATAAAAGATGGTGGCAGTTAATCTTGCATTACACCAAACTTTCTTCAAACCCTTTTCTTTAGCATAATTTAGAACATAATTCATCATCTTGCTACCCAAACCTAACCTCTGGTATTTTTTATCCGTAGCTAACTTGCGAAACTGAAGTTGGCCGTTATTCTCAAATAAAGAAACCACAGTTGCTAATTTATTTTGGTGAAACAAACCTAAATGAGTTCCTAAATCGTCTTCTTCCAATTTGATAGCATCAATTGGTAAGTCTGGGTAAAGCTCATTTTGTCGTAGCCTCCAAGTAAGCTCCTGCGTGATTTGTTCAATATCATTCATTATTATCAATATTTTAAACAAAGAAATTCACTTGTCTACCCTATGCTTTACAAAAATAACTGTTTTTGTTTTAAGTTAAGTTTCGATATTTCAAATACACAAAACAAATTAGGGGTCTTTAGCGCTATTTGATGCGAAGTGAGGTTTTCTAGAAAAAAAAGTATATAAAGTTTAACTTTAATGGTTCAAGTTTTTATTTTTGTACAAAGCTATTGAACTGATCAACAATTAAAAAGTGCAAAAAAGAGGTAACCTGTATGTTTTCGCAGTATCGTTTCTTTTCATCTTTGCGGTGAAACTGATGATTTCTGTTGCACCTGTAATTTTAAGCTTAGATAAGAAATTAGTTAGTGCTGTAATCTTGCAGCTAGAGCTTGAAAACGAAACAAAAGACGGCACTAAGGACTTTAATAAAGTTTTTAATCGTGGGACAGAGGTTAAGCACCAGTTCACGTTTAATTATACCTTAAGCAGTGTTTTTTTAGATTACCATTACCTTTCAAAAAAGTATTTTACATTATATTTTCCGGCGGTTCCTACGCCACCTCCTAATTTTTCTTAGATTTTTTAAAAACTATTGAATTATTTATTTAAAAAAAATTAGAATGATTGATCATAAAGAATCTCTCAATGAAGGTGGTATGGCTAAATACTACAATATAAAAAATTTAAAAAAAGACTTACCAGCTGGTATTGTTGTTTTTTTAGTTGCTTTACCGTTATGTTTAGGTATTGCATTAGCATCCGGCGCACCGTTGTTTTCGGGTATTTTAGCGGGTATTGTAGGCGGTGTAATTGTAGCTAGTTTTAGTGGCTCTCAACTAAGTGTAAGTGGACCCGCTGCCGGTTTAACTGTGATTGTTTTAACCGCGATAACAGATTTAGGGAGTTTTGAAGCTTTTTTATTGGCGGTTATTATTGCCGGATTAATGCAGATAGTTCTAGGAATTTTAAAAGCTGGTACCATTGGCAACTATTTTCCAAATAGTGTAATTATTGGGATGTTGGCCGCAATTGGTATCATTTTGATATTAAAGCAATTTCCTCATGCTTTAGGTTATGATGCTGATTATGAGGGCGACGAATCCTTTTTGCAATCCGACAATGAGAATACCTTGTCTGCAATTGGCATCGCACTTAGCAAATTTAATATTGGCGCTATAATTATTACGGCGGTTTCTATGTTGATATTAATCCTTTGGCCAAAAGTTAAAAAACTGGCAATAATTCCGGCGCCACTCTTGGTTGTGGCAATAGGTGTTTTACTTGCACAGCTTTTTGATGGAACTTCGTTTTCCTTAATGGAAAGCCAATTGGTTCAGATACCTGTTATTGAAAGTTTCACTGATTTTAAATCTGTCTTTATCACCCCTGATTTTGCCCAGATTACTAATCCACAGATATGGACGGTTGCTGTAACCATAGCAATTGTTGCATCGCTAGAAACGCTTTTAAGCTTAGAGGCTGTAGATAAAATAGATCCTATAAAAAGAGTGTCTCCAACAAATCGGGAGCTGATTGCACAAGGTATAGGAAATACATGCGCTGGTTTAATTGGTGCTTTACCAGTGACGGCGGTTATTGTGCGTTCATCTACAAATGTACACGCCGGCGGCAGAACCAAGATGTCAGCAATATTCCACGGTATATTTTTGATAGTGGCTGTTTTGCTGGTGCCAAACATGATTAATTTAATACCACTATCTTGCCTAGCTGCAATTTTACTTTTAGTTGGTTACAAACTGGCTAGAATTTCTTTGTTTAAAAAGATGTGGAAGGATGGAAAGGACCAGTTTGTCCCATTTGTAGTTACCATATTAGCGATTGTATTTACTGATCTTTTAACTGGCGTAGGAATTGGTTTGGCTGTTGGAATTATATTTTTGTTGCGCACCAACTACAGAAACCCATACTTTTACAGTGTTGACCAAAGCAAGGGTGGAAATACGATAACAATTAAGCTTGCACAGGAAGTTTCTTTTTTAAATAAAGGTACTATCCAGTATACACTAACAAATATTCCTAGAAACAAAACGGTAATAATTGATGGAACAGATTCTCTTTTTATCGATAAGGATGTGCTGACAACTATATTTGACTTTCATGAGCATGCGCACACCAAAGGTATTAAAGTAGAACTCGTTAACATTCATCAGAATTACGAATTACCAAAATTAAAAGAATTGATAATTAAACCAGAAAAAGAAAATGTCTAAAAATAATAAAAGCGAAAAACAACTTAATAGTTCTGTTGGACACGATAGAGAAGATATAACCTACGAAAACCTGTTAAAGTGGAACAAAGAATGGGTTAAAGAAACCTTAAAGGAAGACGGAGATTTTTTTAAAAAGTTAGCCCAAGGGCAAAAACCACCCGTTTTATGGATTGGTTGTGCAGACAGTAGAGTTCCAGCAAATCAGATCACTGGAACTAACCCAGGAGACATCTTCGTACACAGAAATATAGCCAATATGGTAATCCATACGGATATGAGCATGTTGAGTGTTCTTGATTATGCAGTGGGCGTTTTAAAAGTTGAGCATGTGATTGTGTGTGGCCATTATGGTTGTGGTGGTGTTTTGGCGGCTATGAGCCATAAGCAATTTGGTTTGATTGATAACTGGTTACGACATATAAAAGATGTTTACCGTACCCACGCTTCTGAGCTGGATAAGATAGAGGATGAAGCGGAGAGAGGGAAACGCTTGGTAGAACTTAACGTGATTGAAAACGTTTATAACCTCTGCAAAACCAGCACTCTGCAAAACGCTTGGAAACAAGGTCAAAAATTAAGTGTTCACGGTTGGGCTTATAGTCTAGATTCAGGAATAATCAATGATTTAAATGTTTCCTTTAGTTCTGATGAGAAGCTTGGGGATGTTTTTAAATTCGACAAGTAAAACAATACCATGAAAGGGTTCAGAATTTCTGAACCCTTTTTAGTTTATAATCAAACCAAAAGATTGTAAGCGTTTAGTCTCAAAAAATAAGATTTCCAGAAAAGGTTAAATTATCTGAAACACTCGTTTTTGTGCATAAGCAATTGACCGGTTTCCATCAAATGGCATTAATCTAGCATTTCTTTTCACAAGAAATCGTATTTCTAACTACAGCACTTCATTTTTATAAAATTAATCCCTAGGTTTGTTGCAACTTTAGGGGTGTCCGTAACGGACTGAGATATATACCCTTTGAACCTGATGCAGTTAGTACTGCCGAAGGGAAAAGTAATGACAACCTATGTGTTGTTTTTTCTTTCCTCCTATAAAACGGGATACTCCTAAAGTCTGAGAATTTTTACTAACATGGAGATTACCGTAAATAAGCAAATTTATCAGATACAGCCTAATTGTGATATACAGCAACTGTTTAGTGCTGTTCTAAATCAGCCTACGCAAGGTTTAGCAATTGCTATTAACCAAAAGGTCATTCCCAAAACTCAGTGGGAAAATCACCTGCTACATTCCGGCGATCAAATCATTATCATTAAAGCAACCCAAGGAGGATAAAACAACTACTATGAAAACAGAAAAGACCCCCAGCCAGCAAGTTATCACCACTGCACCCTTCCCAGCTTCTAAAAAGATTTATGTAAAAGGGCAAATACATGATATTGAAGTGGCTATGCGAGAAGTAACTTTAAGCGATACCAAAATACATAACGGTTTCGGCTTAACAGAACAAAACGCACCAGTAACCATTTATGATACCAGTGGACCTTACACTGATATTGAAGCTAAAATCGATGTTAAAAAAGGCTTGCCAAAGCTTCGTGAAAAATGGATTTTGGATCGCGGGGATGTGGAGCAATTGGAAATTATCTCATCAGCATACGGACGGCAACGTTTAGACGATGAGTCGTTGGATAATTTAAGATTCGCCCATGTTACCAAACCTATGCGAGCAAAAAAAGGAATGAATGTTTCCCAAATGCACTATGCTAAAAAAGGGATTATTACACCAGAAATGGAGTACATCGCCATCCGTGAAAACCAACGAATTGATTTGTTAAAAGAGCAACTTAGCAACCAGTACGAGGTCATGAACCACCAGCATCAAGGTCATTCATTTGGAGCAAATACCCCAAAAGGATACATTACGCCAGAATTTGTTCGATCCGAAGTGGCTGCCGGCCGGGCGGTAATTCCTTCAAATATCAACCACCCAGAAAGTGAACCGATGATTATCGGACGTAATTTCCTGGTGAAAATTAACGCAAACATTGGTAATTCTGCCGTGACTTCAAGCATAGAAGAAGAGGTAGAAAAAGCGGTTTGGGCTTGCCGGTGGGGTGCAGATACAATCATGGATTTATCTACCGGTAAAAATATTCATGAAACCAGAGAATGGATCATCCGTAATTCTCCGGTGCCAATTGGTACTGTTCCAATTTATCAAGCGTTAGAAAAAGTAAATGGCAAAGCAGAAGATTTAACCTGGGAACTGTTTCGCGATACTTTGATTGAACAGGCTGAACAAGGGGTTGATTATTTTACCATTCATGCGGGCGTTTTACTGCGCTATGTGCCTTTAACTGCAAAGCGTATTACCGGAATTGTTTCACGAGGTGGATCCATCATGGCCAAGTGGTGCTTAGCGCATCACAAAGAAAATTTCTTGCACACGCATTTTGAAGAGATTTGCGAAATCATGAAGTCTTACGATGTGGCATTCTCCTTAGGCGATGGTTTGCGTCCGGGTTGTATTGCTGATGCCAATGATGCGGCACAATTTGGTGAGCTGGAAACTTTGGGCGAGCTGACTAAGATTGCCTGGAAACACGATGTGCAAACCATTATTGAAGGCCCAGGACATGTGCCGATGCATTTAATCAAGGAAAACATGGAAAAACAGTTGGAACATTGTTCTGAGGCCCCGTTTTACACCTTAGGCCCGCTAACTACAGATATTGCACCCGGTTATGACCACATTACTTCTGCGATTGGTGCGGCTATGATTGGTTGGTTTGGTACAGCCATGCTATGCTATGTTACACCGAAAGAACATTTAGGTTTGCCTAATAAAAAGGATGTGAAAGATGGGGTAATTACTTATAAAATTGCTGCCCACGCTGCCGATTTGGCTAAAGGCCATCCCGGAGCGCAGTACCGTGACAATGCCTTAAGCAAGGCGAGGTTCGAATTTAGGTGGGAAGACCAGTTCAATTTATCGTTAGATCCGGATACGGCTAAAGAATTCCACGATGAAACCTTACCTGCCGATGGCGCTAAAATCGCTCATTTCTGTTCCATGTGCGGGCCAAACTTTTGCTCGATGAAAATTACGCAAGATGTACGTGAGTACGCTAAAGAAAACGGAATGGAGACCGAAGAACCTATTGCTAAAGGTATGGAAGAAAAATCAAAGGAGTTTACAGAAAAGGGAAGTGAGATTTATTTGTAAGTGTCCGATTTCTTCATTCTGAACGATAGTGAAGAATCTCACATATAGGTCTCCTGCAATATCGGAGGACGTTAAAATGAGAAAATTAAATTGATTTGGGCATTTAACACGCTTTCCACTGTATCTTTTTTTGCTATTTGCAAAATGGATAAGGGCAAAAAAAGGATGTCGCTGCAATCGCTCATCATTCTGAACGAAGTGAAGAATCTCACAGATAAGTGTTCAGCTAGAATGGCAACCATGCAAGTGAGATGCTTCCTGCCGTCAGTATGACGAAAAGGAATTGCGCCAGGAAAATGAAATGGTCTGTGAGGATACAGACCATGTAGCAAGTTGATTGTGAAGGAGAATAAAAATACAAATGAAAGTAATTGTAATCTCAAACCCTACACCTACC
>DASSWV010000083.1:0-6165 GCA_035704545.1 Pelobium sp. | reverse complement strand
TACTTAATTTCTTTAGTTGTTTGCGTATAATGTTTACGTATTTGTTGCGGAGTTACATTTCCTTTTAAATTCTTAGGTGGGATTTTTTCTTGAAAAGACGAAAGTAAAAAAACCAGCATTATAGCTGATGAAGCCTTCAGTAAAGTTATAGTATTCTTTAAAAGCAACTTGTTCATTATCTTAATTTTGTTTTGATAAAATAGACCAATCTCCAGAATAGTAAGCTTTGTCAATCTTATTGATTTGCTTAACATCGTTCTTCAATTTTGCGGCATAACGTATATCCTGATAAAGGTAAAAGCCCAGCCAATAACCAAAGTTGTATTTTTCTTGGATGGAGTGTGCTTGCATGTAGAAATTATACCAGCTGGTTTCTATCCCATTTTTTTTTGCAATATCAACAGCTTGCATGGCATTGTTCCATATCCCGGTAGCTACCTTTGTAAATAGAGAATTAAAACCTTTATAATCTGTTTTTCCAGTATTTATTAAAGCCACTGTATCATCAATACCCAATTTTTTTAAAGACAAACTATCCTCAAAAATTTTATCGCCATCTAAATCATACTGTATAAAGTCTATAAAACCGTTATTATCAGTGTCGGTATATTTAATAGTTGCAAAAACATCTTGTTGTTTTTGTAACCTGTCTCTTCCCCAACGGTCATACTGTCCACCAAAACCTTGATAAGAAAATGCGGTTTGGTCAATCCTCCAAGCGCCCCACTCCGCTCCGTATAAATGTATGCGCCCATCAAACTTACCAATATATAATTGCCCTTTACCAGAGTTATCCATGTCAAATTCGCCACGGTCGCCCAGCGCATCAGCTTGTTTATTATGGTCTAAGCCTCCGTTTTCTACCCCTATCTTAAAAATATCTTTAGGGTCGTAAAATTCCACACGCTCCCACCTGTTACAATCATCATCTTCATCGAAAACCAACCTTGTCTCTTGCCAATCGCCACGGTTAAAAGTTAAATCATAGGCCGTATTTCTATCCGGATAAAAAAGGGTATCAATGTTTCTCCACCGCTGATCGTAAAAATATTTATTGGCCAAGGGTAAACCTTTCATATTTTTGAAATGATGCGCCTGGTCTTGATAATCAAAGCCCTTACCCTTAAAAAGTATGCTCATGTCAAAATCAAACTCGTTTTGTGGTCCGTTATCATTATCAAAATCCCAAGTAATGGCGGCGTAGTCAATCTTTTTTTTGAATTTAACATCATAGGTACTATCCACTTTATCAAAACCGGTTTCTTTATTTTTGGTGGCTGATGTATCTCTAAAGTCGGGCGTATCTACCAACCTGATAGCCCATTCTGTTAGTTTATCGCCATCTTCATCATAAAAAATAAATGGATTTTCCCAGTTATAACGCAAATCATCAATACGAAAACTAGAAGCATGCATTTTGAGAAAAGTAGAGTTTCCACTATAATCAGTAAAAAAATCGGAATGCCCATTATGCTCCCAGGCTTGCATCATAATTTTGTTCCAGTCGATATAATGCATAATACCATCCTTATCATCGTCCAAATAGTACATAAAATCTGCTCCCCAGTCGTAATAATTACGCACTTTAAGCCCGGCATTGCTCACTACCAACTGCACATCTGCTTTTCCGTCGCCATCATTATCAGACCAATCCACACTAAAATCTTTAGGCCCAGCAAAAATCCCATCATTGTTTTTATCTATTAATAAACAATCATTATCGGTATCTTCTTCTTTATCGCCATACTTCATATCATCGTCATCATCAATCCACATAATCGGGATGCTATCGTTTAACATCGCTCTTAAAATATCAGGGTCGCCATCATCATCTAAATCCTCATAGGTGATTTTAGTTATCTGTGGGGAGAAACGCCAAGGCAATAACTGTGTTTTATTGTTCCAATAGGCAGGTACAGATTTTTGTTGCCCAAAAATATTAAGGCAAAAAACACTAATGAGGAGGCTGAAAATATATTTCATTATTTTTATATGCTATCGTTTGTCTTTATAATTATCTGTTCTGAATGGTGAAGCTGGTAAACCTGCTCGGTTAAATAAATTTGCTCCATCGGGATTATCTGCCCAAGCATACCTCACTGCAACCGGAGTGGTAATGTTGTCATTCCAAACTTCTACCGTATTTCCTACAATTTGTGCATTAGCCCACACAAATTTTCTATCTGCGCCAGCAATTGCAAAATATTTTAAGGGTTGCCCATCTTTTGATACTAAAGAGCTTTCTGTGTTTTTGAAATGAATGATTATCTTATTACCCTTGATTTCCATAGACTGGTAAGTGGGACCGGTATAAATCACTTCTTTATTACCATAAGCAACTTTTTGAGCCACAAAAGCTAACCGCTCGCCGACTTCTTTTTTACGATGTGGGTGAATATCATTCCATTCTCCCAAATCATAAGTTACGGCCATACCTGTATTTGGCAACGATAAAGTTTTTAACTGAGCTTCCCTTAATTCGGACCAATTGCTTTGTGAGGGTTGTGGTTTAACTGCTAAGTAGTTAGGTAATTGCACAAACAGAAAGGGTAAGCTGGGCTGGTGAAACTGTTTGCGCCAATCTGTAATTAATGCCGGAAATAAACTGCTGTATTCTTCTGCCCGGCCGGTATTGGCTTCGCCCTGGTACCAAATTACCCCTTTAAAAGCGACAGGCAACATGGGTTTAATCATTCCTTTGTACAAAACAGCGGGTTGGTAAGCAAGATTTGTTGTTGAAGGCATTGGCTTAACTGCAACACCTAAATGGTATTTCCAAACTCCTTGTAAATCAATCTCTTTGTCATCAATAACCAATTTATAGGGTTTTTCTTTTACAAAACCCGGAGGTGAAGCTGATGCTAAAACCCTGATGGTGATGCTATTTTCGCCCGATTTTAAAACACCGGATTTGACATTGTAAACTCTTGGTTTATGTTTATCCTGAGTATTTCCAATATGTACTCCATTTATCCAAGTAGAATCTTGATTGTAAATATTCCCTAAGTATAAAACAGCTTTTTTACCCGCTAAATCTTTAGGGACAGTAAATTTTCGTTGATACCAAACTACGCCAGCTTCTACATCTTTTAAAATACTATCTCGCCAAAAAGAGGGGACCTTAGTTGTTGACCATTCTTCATTAAAATGATTACTATTGCCCCAGTTGTTTCCATTTTTAAACAAACCTTGGTCACTATCTTTAATAGATTGATACCATGCTTCTACAGCATTTTTATCATTTAATTTAACAGTTTCTAGGGTTTCAGGATTTTTTAAACGATTAAGAATTGTTGTATAATTATCAAAACTTTGTAAGCCTTCTTCGCTTACCCAAGCCTCGGCAGGGGTGCCACCCCACGTTGCATTGATAATACCAATAGGCACTTTATATTTTTGATAGAGGTTTTTAGCAAAAAAATAGCCAACTGCTGTGAAATTTAAAACGTTTTGTGGCATAACTTGCTGCCAGCCTGCTTCGGATTTAACATCATCTAATGGAGCAATAAAACTAAAACGCTTGATAACCTCAAACTGCCTAATGTTAGGATTATAGGCGTTGGAAATTTCATCGGCATATAAATCCTGAGCTTTAAACATTTCAAACTCCATGTTAGATTGCCCAGAAGCCAACCAAACATCACCCACTAAAATATCTTTGATGGTTATGGTATTATTTCCTTTAACGGTCATTACAAATGGTCCCCCAGCAGGGATTTCAGGTAAGCTAAGGCTCCATTTTTTAGTAGCCAGAGTTTGTGTTTGATAAGTTTTACCTTTAAAAGTAATGCTTATCTTTTCTCCCACATCTGCCCATCCCCAAATAATTATTTTGGTGTTTCTTTGCAGTACCATTCCGTCGCTTACCAATGCGGGTAATTTTACATCGGCGAAAGCATGGTAAAAACCTACTACTGAAATAATAAATAGAATTATCCTCTTCATTTTTAAATTATACAGTTACAGCATCTTTAACCCATAAACTTGCTGCACCCAATAAGGCAGCTTCTTCATTTAGTTTTGATAGGTAAATTGAAGTGTGAATGTTACGTTTTTCAAAACAGGAAACAATTTCCTCCTTAAATAATGGGTAAGCATTTGCTACGTTGCCACCAATAATAATCACTTCTGGTTGCTCCATTCTAATAAATTCCATTAAAAATAGTGCTAAGTTTTGACCAAACTCCTTAAAAATTAGGGGAGCGTTTTGGTCTGTTTTAAAAATCTCTGCCAAGGCTTTTACATCTTTAATAGGTAAGCCCGTTAATTGCAAATATCGGCTTACAAACCATCGGGTAGAAATATAATCCTCTGCAATGGTATCTTTAAAAGGCATACACCATAAATTGGCATCTTCTCCAACACCATTATGGTAACGGGCTGTACCTAAGCCAGTACCCAATGTAAGCCCAATCACATGGTTAAATCCCCTTGCCGACCCCGAAAAAACCTCGCCTTGCAAAAAGCAACCGGCATCATTCATCATTTTTATTTGTGTGGAAGAAATATCCAGATTGGTTGCCAGCATATCCTTAACATTCAAACCGTAAAGCGCATCAAATTTTGATAAGCCTTTAATTTTGGAAATTCCCTTTTCATAATCAAAAGGACCGGGCATGGCTATCCCAAATTCAGTAACTTGGTTTTCAAACCCTTCCATACTTCGTAGGATACAGTTGCTCCAATCGTTTATAATTTCTTGAGGCGTACCGTGTGGGTTTACCCTTTCTCTGATTAAAGTTTCCTTTAAAACAGTTTGGCTCTCCATATCTATTAATGCTGTAGTGATATGCGAGCCGCCTACATCTGCGCCCAACACTAAATTTTTAGGTTTCTTCATTTAATAATCAAAAATGTAATCGGTAATAATTGGTTTATAAGGCAATATTAAAAAAAACCTAAGTTTAGCTAGTGTACAGGAGTACAATTTGGCTATACCTAGGTCTTAATTACTAGTTTTGAGCTATGATTATGCTAATGCTTGATGACAATCTGCTTTTTAGTAATTTTTTTATCTGGACGGATGATGTGCAGGTAGTAGTTACCAGCAGGAATATCCCTGGTTTCAAAAGTTAAAGATGTTTTTGCGGGCTGGATAAATCCTTCCCTTAAAACTTTTCCTTTATCATTAATTAACGAAACCTTGGTAGGTTCTTTAGTGATAGAAGCTTCACGAAAGCTTGCAGGGCTTTTACTATCTTTGTTTAAAGAAACCACCAGTTCATCTGTTGCAGGGTTTGGAAAAGCCCTGTACGAATATCCACCGTCATAAGTTGCGGTATCCACTGCAAAATAGCCCACACCTATGAAATTGGTATCGCCACAGGGAGTGTGCGCTTTAACAGTCATTGTATAATCTCCGGGTACATCAAAAGTAAGAATACAGTGCGTACCGCTGCCAAATGTATCGCCAGATGGTACAGGCCAACCGTTATCTATATAAGTTTGTGCATCAGGATAGGGTTCTAAATACCAACTATATTCTGTAGCATTGGGGTATGGTGTATCTATTGTAGCGTGTACCGGTGTGTTAATACCCACAACATATTGCCCCGGGCCATCCCAACTGGTGGTAATGCCAGATGAAAAATAGGGAACGCCAACCGTAACAGTTTTTGTTCTGGTAAAGTTACCACAGGCAGAGCTGATGTTGGCTGTTAAGGTAATTACTTCTTCATCATTGTTTTCAATAGTAATACTACTACCCGTATTTATGCCACCACTAAATGTGGTATTACCAGTAGCAGACCATGTAACTGTTGCATCGCAGGCTAAATTATTAATGCTATAGTTGGCACTACCTCCACAAATAGCAGAACTACCTGTAATTACTGGCGTATCCCCGCCGGTACGGCTAACGGTACTGGTATAGCTTTTATAATTTACATTGTTTACTCTAACGGTAACACCCACATTTTTTACTATTGTGGCATTACAAACAGAAGTTAAATTAAGGGTATTGGAAGATGTGGTAATATTTTGGGGCGCAGGGCTACCATTATATAACCAGCCATTATTAGCTGAGCCCAAGTTCCATTCATAAGAAGTAATGTTCTCTAAGCCACTTGGGTTGCTCACAGCAAAGGTTCGCGTGGTTGCGATACCACATTCGGTAGCTACAGTCGCTGGTGCTAATTCCAATTCTGGGGCTGTTTCTTGTATGGT
>DASSWV010000583.1:0-13723 GCA_035704545.1 Pelobium sp. | reverse complement strand
ATATTCTGGCCGCACATGTAAAACATAGTCTGCTGTCCAAAAGTGTTGATGATAAGGCTTTACACCGTAATCTGCTGTTCCGCTATCTGAAAACCTGGTGATGGCCGCTTCCCATTCTGCTTCATGGGCTGGGTCAATTTGTTTGGCATCTGCTAACCTGTATTTCTCAGACTTTTTTAAAATATCTTTTCTGCTGACTCCTCTTCCTTCCACATTAAAATCAATATAATTTCCTCTGATGGTATGCAGATAAGTCTCTCTGTAAAAAGTGGAGAACAGTGCTGCTTTTTCTTTGCTCAATGCGTAAGGAGTTCCTTTTACATAGTTTGCTATCTTTAAAACACCAGAGATAAAGACGCCTCCATAGCCGGAAATATACAATTGCGGGCCATGTTGTAGGTAAGAGAAATCATGCTGTAAGCCTTCTTCTCCGCTTACCAATTGAACAGGTTCAAAAAGCTGATTTAATGAAGATGCCAACAGGGCTGTATCTTCTGTTAGCAATGCCCTGTAAAAATAGTGCATGGCAATATCTGTCTTGTTTGCTCCGGTTTTCTCTTCAGGTACACCTCTTTTCATTCTGTTCAACAAACCTGTTTTTAAATCAGCGGGTAGCTTTGTTTCGCCGTAGTTTGCTATGATAAGCAGTACGCCTAATTTTTGAGGCACACTAATTTCGTTATGCCACCAATTATCGCTTTTTGCATCAGTGGTGTACCAAAAAGTTAAGGCTTTAACAATTCCATCAAACAGCGCTTTATCCCCATAAAGTGCGCTTTCTTTGGATACATAGGCCAGCAACATTGGGGTGATTTTTTCCAGATGATTTACTGGGTCCCATTTGGTAATATCGGTGGCTTTATAATCGATAGCAGCCCAACTGCCGTCTTGCTTTAAGGCGTCTAAGTTTATTGTTGCCGCCTTTTCGGCATTTTTTGCTCCTTTAGCAACATCGTCAAAAACCCGGTTCATAATAGTGCCGAAAGGATAAGTTGCCTGCCCCCAACTTACTACAGGGGATAAGCAAGCAAGAAAAAAGATGATTAGTACTGACTTTTTCATATATTTTTAATTTACATTTCAACTCCGCTCAATGTGACAATCCGCCCCTTCAACTCCGCGTGACACCTTTTATTTAAGTAACAACCTGCTCTGTCAGGCAGAAGCGAGTCGAAGCCTAAGGATATTTCAACTCCATTTCTCTTCCAATTACATGCATTCGGTGTTTCATGATCCGAGTGTATCACCATAGTTGCTGGTCCAATGTGGTTAATGTTAATAGCTCAAATTTGGTTTATTTACAGGAAATGTTGAGGAGAAAAATCGGTTAAATAGGGGGTAATTATTCTGTTTTCCCTTCGACTCCGCTCAGGGTAACAGTCCTGTATTAAACATCCTCATTCACATACTCCGAAGGAGCCTTGCCAAACTGCTTTTTAAACTCTTTACTAAAATATTTACGGTCGTTAAACCCTACGGAATAGGCAACTTCAGAAACATTCAATTTACCATCCTGCAACAATTGGGCAGCTCTTTTTAAGCGGATGGATTTTATAAAGTCGTTAATGGAAAGATCAGTTAATGCTTTAATTTTTTTGTACAGAACAGTTTGGCTCATGCCAATTTCATTCACCAATACAGAAACATTAAAATCAGGATCTTCCAATTTTCCTTCCACAATTTCCATCAGCTTATTAATAAAACTTTCTTCTGGAGATTGAATTTCAATACTTCGCGGCATCAACATTACCTGGCGACTGAATTTGGAGCGTAAAGCTTCTTTAGCCGACAAAATATTTTTGATGCTGAGCTCCAGGATCTGCAAACTAAACGGCTTGGTGATGTAAAGATCAGCTCCTGCTTCTAAACCATCAACCTGGTGCACATGGGATGCCATTGCTGTAAGCATAATAATTGGAATATGGTTGGTGCGTTCCTCTTGCTTTATCTTTGCACAAAATTCATATCCGTCCATTACCGGCATTGTAACGTCGCTAATGATCATATCAGGAATATTTTCTACGGCATAGGCCAAACCTTCGGCTCCGTTTATGCACCCCACAACGTTGTACCGGCTTTGTAAAGACTGCATAATAAACTCTCGGAGTTCCTCATTATCCTCTACCACTAAAATGGTTTGCTGCTTTGCTGATGCTACTGTTTCATTTCCTATATCCAATGACACTTGCATTTCGGATAGGCTGTTTAAATCCAATCCGTTTGAATATTTTAAACTGCCCGAGGGAGCTATTTCATTGGTGTTAAAATGCGCTGATCCTTTTAGCAGTGCAACCTTAAACTCGGTGTATCCGTCACGTTCTTCACTGCTAGGCTCACTGCTTAGGGTAATAACTCCTTTATGCATATCCACAATATTTTTTACCAATGCCAAACCTATTCCCCACCCCGTAGGAGAATGTTTTGCATCTTTAACCTGATAAAAGTTAGTAAAAATACTTTCTTGATGTTCGTAAGGAATCCCTATTCCATTGTCGATCAAGGAAATTTCAACGGTTTGATCCTGATCAACTACTTTTAAGGTCACGTTGCCGTTTTTGGAAGTATATTTAAAAGCATTAGAAAGTAAATTGAACAGCACTTTCTCTAGCTGACTTTGATCTATATATAGGTAAAGTTCTTGGTCCTGATGTTCAAAGTTAAACGTGATTTCATTTAATGTCGCTTGGCCTTTATAGGCATTATAAATATGCTCGCAAAAAGAAATGATTTCTGTTTTTACAACCTGTAGCTGTAGGTTTCCGGTCTCAATCTTCCTAAAATCCAATAATTCACTAATTAAACGGAGCAACCTATCAGTATTGCCTTTAATGCTTTGCAATTGCATATTTAAAGAGGAGCTGCTCTTGGTAATTTGAATCAGTTTTTCTAATGGGGCAAAAATAAGGGTAAGCGGTGTGCGAATTTCGTGGGAAATTCTGGTAAAGAAATCCAACTTGTTCTGGTAAAGCTCCTGTTGTCTTTCGTTATTGATATGCTCATAATAAAGTTCGGTTTCTAAGCGTTCCTGACGTCTTAAAAAACGATTGACGTAATAAAGAATAACACCAAAAATGATTACATATAAAGTGTATGCCCACCAGGTTTTCCATAAGGGAGGTAAAATTCTGATGGTTAGTTTTGCTGGCGTATCGTTCCAGATACCATCATTATTGCTTCCTTTAACCAATAAATGATAAGTACCGGCCGGCAAGTTGGTGTAAGTTGCAGAGGGAATGGCAACTTCGTTCCAATCTTCTTCAAAACCGTCCAGCTTATAGGCGTACTTATTTCGCTCTGGCTTAATGTAATTGAGTGCTACAAAATCAACTGTAAAAATGTTTTGATCGGCTTCAAAGGTAATTTCATCAGTAAAAGAAATATCCTTGCTTAATAAGTCGTCTTTTCCGCCGACTTCAACCGGCTTGTTAAACAACCTTAAATCAGAAAAAACAATTTTTGGCGCTAACTTATTAACGCTTATTGCTTGTGGTTTAAACGCTACTAAACCGTTATAACTCCCAAAATACAGCAGCCCATCGTTTGCCTTAAAAGCTGCATTATAGCTGAACTCATTGGCAGGTAAACCATCACTTACATAGTAGTTTTTAAAATTTTGTTGATTCAAATTAAATTTTGACAATCCTTTATCGGTGCTTACCCAAATATTTCCTTCATCATCCTGCTCAATCCCAACCACATTGTTACTAGCCAAACCATTGGCTACCATATAGCTAATGAATTTATTTTCCTCTGGAATATAGCGGCTTAAGCCACCACGGTGAGCTCCAATCCAAATATTACCGGAGCGGTCTTCCTTGATACAATTGATATAACTGGATTTTAAGCCATGCTTATTAGTGGTGAATTGTTCAAACTGGTTTTTACCTTTTTTTAAAAGATTTAAACCCGTAGCGGTAACTACCCATAAATTTCCTTTAGAATCTCCTAGTAAAGTTCTGATATAATCACTGTTGACCCTTAATCCTTTGGAGGTGCTGGTAATTTGCGTAAAATCCTGAGTTTCCGGATGAAAAAGGTTTAAACCTTTGGAGGATGTCCCTACCCATAACTTTCCATTTTTATCTTGTGCAATGCAGCTTACATAACCATAACTTATAGATCGTGGTTTTTTTGAATTTGGCCGATAATGTTTGAAAGTGCCTGTTTTCGGATTGAACAATTCCAGTCCACCTTCATATAAACCAATCCAAATGTTGTTGTCATTGTCTTTATAGATGGCTTTTACAGTATTAGAACCGATACTCGATGGGTCAGAAGGGTTGTTTTTAAAGTGTTTGAAAACCCCGGTTTGCGTGTTTAAATAATTGAGGCCGTAACCTTCTGTACCTATTAATAAATGGTCTTTGTCATCAGCGGCAATTACACTAATAATATCACTACTAATGCTGTTTCTGTACTTGCTGTGCTTGTAAACCGTAAATGGTACGGTATTTTTATGGGTAACATTTACACCACCAAAATTGGTTCCTATCCAAACCGAAGCATTTTCGTCTATATAAATATCTTTGATGGAATTGTCACTCAGGCTTTTTCTGTTTTCAGAATCGTGTTTGTAAATTTCAAAAGTTTGGGTTTCAGCATCATAAATATTAAGTCCGCTCATAGTGGCAATCCATAACTTACCATCTTCGGCAATTTCAATTTTTCTTATAAAATCGTTACTTAGGCTGTTTACTGAGAAAGGATTCCGTGTAATTCGGGAAAAAGAATTGCTTTCCGGACGATACAAATTCAGCCCATTTTTTTCTGTTCCTATCCATATCCTACCTTTTTTATCTTCTGCAATGGCTTTAATAGAGCTGCCACTTAAGCCAGAAGGGTTTGCAACACTGTAAAAGAAGTTTTTGATTTGATAGCCTTTTTTATTACTTACTGGCATCATCACACTTAACCCAGTAGTAGTGCCTACCCAGATATTTCCTTTTGAGTCTTCAAAAACACTATATACCTCATTCCCTGCAAGCCCGTCACTTTTATAAAAATTAGTGAACTTTCGCGATTTAGAATTCTGTAGCATACTTAAGCCACTGTTAGTGCCAAACCAAAGCTTTCCGTTTTTGGCAACGCAAACAGAAAGTACAGCATTTCCGCTTATGCTTGATTGATCCCCATCTACATGATAAATCTGTTCAAAGGATTCTTTTTGCGGAGAATAATAGTTCAGTCCTTTTTGTGTACCTATCCAAAGCTTTTTTTCTAAATCTTCTGCAATTACATAAATATAATCGTCGGAGCTGATGGAAGTCGGGTTATCCGGACTGTTCTGATAAACCTTGATTTTTTTTCCGTCGTACCGGTTCAAACAATCTCTTGTACCGAACCACATGTACCCTCTACTATCTTTACAGATAGACAAAACCGTACTTTGAGAAAGTCCATTAGAAACCGATAAGTGATCAAACGACAGCTGGCCAAAAACAGAGTTAAAGCAGAGCGAAAATAAAAAAATTAGAAATTTGCTTATTCTTGTGCGCATGAAACCAAATCAGGGGAGAAGACTTAACACAATAATAACAAAAAGCTAACTGATTTACTAAACTAAATTGATTTTCATTTCCTTTATAAAGCTCCTGATAAAAAGCAGGAATTAGCTGGACAATAATCAGGCATAAAATATGTAAATTGCGCAAATGATTATAAAATCTGCAGAATTTACAGTAAGCAACACCAAAATAAGCAAACTTCCTGTCCCTGAACTGCCAGAATATGCTTTTATAGGCCGTTCAAACGTTGGTAAGTCTTCGTTAATAAATATGATTGTTGATGTAAAAGGTTTAGCCAAAACATCACAAAAACCAGGAAAAACACAATTAATCAATCATTTTCTGATCAATAAAAGCTGGTACATTGTAGATTTACCGGGTTATGGTTACGCAAAAAGTTCAAAAAGCAACCGTTTAGAGTGGGCAAAATTCATCCGCCATTACCTAGACAAAAGAGAAAGCTTACAATGCGTTTTTGTATTGATAGACAGCAGGTTAGAGCCTCAAAAAATAGATATTGAATTCTGCTGTTCTTTAGGAGAAAAAGGCATCCCGTTCTTTTTGCTTTTCACAAAATCTGATAAACAAGGGCAGGTAAAATCGCAACAGCACATGGCCCAGTTTAAAAAAGAATTATCTGAATATTTTGAGGAAGTTCCGCAAATGATATTAACCTCCGCAGAAAACAAACAGGGCAAAAACGAGCTTTTAAATTTAATTGACGAGATCAACCAAAATTTTGAAATTCCTGATTATAAAACCTTTGAATAAGCAATTTTCTAAATGAAGAAATACCTTTCATTAGTCACATTTTCGCATACTATTTTTGCAATGCCCTTCGCCTTTATCGGTTTTTTTTTAGCGATCAACACTACCGATGGAGAGTTTTCGTGGCTTAAATTGGTATTAATGGTTTTGTGTATGGTATTTGCCCGTAACGCCGCAATGGCATTTAACAGGTATCTTGACAGAGATATCGATGCTAAAAACCCTCGCACAAAAACCAGAGACATCCCAGCAGGACGTATTACCGCAAAAAATGCTTTGGTGTTTACCATTATCAATTGCTTACTATTTATTGGCGCAACCTACTTTATCAACACCTTATGTTTTATGCTGTCGCCGATTGCCTTACTGGTAGTTTTGGGCTACAGCATAACCAAGCGTTTTACTGCTTTATGTCATTTAGTTTTAGGGTTAGGGTTGTCCTTAGCACCAATTGGCGCTTATTTAGTTGTAACCGGCGAGTTTGCCTTGCTTCCAATTTTATTTTCGTTGGCAGTTTTATGTTGGGTCAGCGGATTTGACATTATTTACGCATTACAAGATGAGGATTTCGATAGAGGAGAAAAACTGCACTCCATCCCCTCCTATTTAGGTAAAAAAAATGCCTTACTAGTCAGTAATATTTTACATCTTTTTGCAACCGTATTTGTAATAGCTCCTTTGTTTTTCACGCCTTTATCTTGGCCCTACTATATTGGTTTAATAGTTTTTATCGGGATGTTGATCTATCAGCATCAATTGGTAAAGCCTAACGATTTAAGCCGAGTAAACTTTGCTTTTATGACCACAAATGGCATAGCTTCTGTAGCGTTTGCCGTATGTTTTTTATTTGATATTTATTACCGTACCCAATTATGATTTTAGAAAAAGCACATAGAAGCTATCTCCCAGAAACACTAAAAATGGATTGGGATACGCTTGAACCCCTATTTAACGAATTATTAGAAAGACCCATAACTTCTGTTACAGAATTACAAAAATGGTTGAAAGACAAAAGCGAACTCGAAGCTGCTTTGGAAGAAGATTTTGCGTGGCGATACATAAAAATGAGTTGCGATACAGCTAATGAAGATTTAGTGAAATCTTTCCAGTTTTTTGCAACAGAAATTGAACCTAAAATTGCACCTATTGCAAATGAGTTAAATAAAAAACTGATTGCCAGCGATTATGTAAAAGAACTAGACGAAGAAAAGTACTTTGTTTATTTAAGGGCCATCAAAAAATCTTTAGAACTTTTTAGGGAAAAGAACATCCCGTTGCAAACAGAACTACAAGTAGAACAACAAAAATATCAAGGAATAACCGGCGCTATGTCTGTTACTTTAAACGGACAGGAATACACTTTAGAACAAGCGGCCAACTTTTTAAAAGATTTAAACAGAGGTGTTAGGCAACAAGCGTGGGAAAGCATTACCGAAAGACGTTTGCAGGATAAAGATGCTTTAAACAATTTATTCAACAAACTTAAAACACTTCGCCATGAAGTTACAGTGAACGCCGATTTCGATAATTTTAGAGATTATATGTTTGCCGCCTTGGGCAGATTTGATTATACCTCCCAAGATTGTTTGGATTTTCATGATGCAATAGAAAAGGAAGTGGTTCCGCTTTTGGCAGCGCAGGCTGAAGAAAGAAAAAACCTTTTAAAACTACCCGAATTAAAACCTTGGGATACAGAAGTGGACACTTCTGGAAAAAACCCATTGAAACCTTTTAATAATGGTGAAGAACTGATTGATAAATCGATAAAGTGTTTTAATAGACTAGATCCTTTTTTAGGTTCTCGATTAGAAATCATGAAAGCCAACGGACTGTTTGATGTGGAAAGCAGAAAAGGGAAAGCTCCGGGCGGATACAATTATCCTTTAGCAGAAACCGGTGCACCATTCATTTTCATGAATTCGGCGAATTCTTTCAGAGATTTAACCACCATGGTGCATGAAGGCGGACATGCAGTGCATACGTTTTTAACAGCAGATTTAGAGCTGAACGACTTTAAACATTGCCCATCTGAAGTAGCAGAATTGGCATCAATGAGCATGGAATTAATTTCTATGGATCATTGGGACGAGTTTTTTAAAGACCCGGAAGAGTTAAAAAGAGCAAAGCGCTACCAGCTTCGTGACGTATTAAAAACATTGCCTTGGGTTGCCGTTGTGGATGCTTTTCAACATTGGATTTACACAAATCCAACGCATACAAGCGCCGAAAGAACAAAAGCTTGGACACAAATTTTTAACCGGTTTGGAGCCAATTTTGTTGACTGGACAGACCACCAGGAGGCTTTAGAAAACCTTTGGCAAAAACAATTGCACATTTTTGAAGTCCCTTTTTACTATATAGAATATGCCATTGCACAGTTAGGTGCAATTGCGGTGTGGAAAAATTACAAAGAAAATCCAGAGAAAGGTTTAGCAGATTACATTGCGGCTTTAAAATTGGGCTATACAAAAAGTATTAAAGAAATTTATAAAACTGCAGGCATTGAGTTTAATTTTAGTGCAAGTTATATCAAAGAACTGATGGATTTTGTAAAAGCCGAGCTTGATAAATTAGAAGATTAATCAAAATAAAATCTAAATATTCCTGAAAGCTTATTATTTTTGGAAATATAATTGTAAATATCATTCAACAACCCATAAAGTCATGAAAACGTTACTAAAATCTGCAACCCTGATAATCGCCTTAGTTTTAACAAACAGCCTTACATTTGCTGCTGCTAAAATTCCAGAAGTTTATGTTGCACAATCTTCTCTTAGTGATTTAAGTGTTAATGAGTTATTGAGTACAATTTGGTTTTGGATATTAATAGTTGTAACATTTGTAGTGATGGTAGCTGCATTATATTCTTCAAAAGATCAAGAAAGCGCAAATCATTTTCCAGAACACGCTATTTAAAATTAAAACAAACAGAAAGCCAGTCGATAATTTAATATTACAATTATTGACTGGTTAATAAATTCTAAAACAAACTGTAGCATTTAGCAATGAGAAATTTACTGAATCTTCTGAAGAACAAATTTTTGATTGCTGGAATTGCCTTTATTATTTGGATGCTATTTTTTGATAGAAATGATTTGGCATCGCAATACGAATACCGCACACAAGTCCAAAAACTTGAACAAGAAAAAGAGTTTTACACCGCAGAAATAGAAAAAGCGGAAACTGAACTTAAAAGTTTGACCACCAATATACAAAGCTTAGAAAAGTTTGCCCGCGAACGTTATTTTATGAAGCGTGAAAACGAAGATATTTATGTGGTGATGGACAGTAAATCAGCTGAATAACTCTACTTTAGTATATTCTAGGTAGGGATAATTTATACTTCACAGCAATTATCCTAATTAAAAACACCACCGAAACTGAGGTCACTTTTACAAAAGCATCGTCCAGTTCTAGGTGTCTCAGCAGTAAAAACACCAATCCTCCTACTATACAAGCAGTTGCATAAATTTCTTTGCGAAAAATCAATGGGATGTTATTTAATAATATATCTCGGGCAATACCGCCAAAACAACCTGTAACTGTACCTAATGCTACGCAAACCCCAGGGCTTAAATCAAAATTTAAACCTTTTTGGATTCCTATTATCGTAAAAAAACCTAAACCCAAAGAATCAAATAGAAACAACGTGATTTTAAATTTTTTAATTTTTTTCCAGAAAATCATCGCTACAATAGCTGTAACAATAATCAACAAAGAATAGTTAGCATTTTTAAGCCAAAACACCGGCGTAACGCCTAACAATAAATCCCGCAATGTTCCGCCACCAATAGAAGTTACAAACGCTACAATTAAAACTCCAAATAAATCCAATCGTTTTTGCATTGCGGCAAAAGCCCCAGAAACCGCAAATGAAAAAGTACCACAAATGGTAATTACATCGCCAATAAGCAAGTTATACTGCTCCATTTCTTTTCCTTAAAAACCATTCAAAGCTCAGCAATAAAACAATCAAAGCAAAAATCCATTTCAAATTAATCAAAGGTTCGTAGCTTTTTTCCTGATGGCTCACTGTCTTCACTTTTTCGTTCATTTTAATAGAATCTAGCAGGCTCATCATTTCATTTGGGTAAACCATGGCTCCTCCACTTGTTTTACTAAGGCTATATAACAACTGATGATTTGCGCTACTTTCCAATAGTTCCGCATTCAAAGCTTCTATTAAAAAACTTCCATTTGCGGTGTAACTCTTAGTCCCGAGTTTTGTTTTAGCCATAAAATCATATTCACCGGTTGGCAAAATGCCCATATCTAAGCTGTAGGCATCCCCAGCTCTAGAAAAAACATAGCTGTATTTTTTACCGTTGGTGGCTTTTAACTCTAAATTTACCTCTGGCTCATTAATCAATTCATAAGCATCATTATATAACTCGGCGCTAAGCCCAACCTTCTCATTTTCTACATAGCGATTCTTGTTACTTTGTACCCTAAACTTACGCCGGTCTTCTTTAGCGCTTAAATACTGTACAGATTTACTGATTAGCTCCTTAAAAGCATCAGCGTTATTGTGCTTTTCAAAGTCTTCCATCCGCCAACGCCAAATTCCTTCACCAGTTAAAACTGCAGTCTTATGAGTTCCATCATCAGCAAAAACCAATAGTGGTGTTTCCGTTTTTACACTGCCAATTTGTTGCTTAAGCAATATTTTCGCCGCAGATTTAAGCTTATAATTTGCAAAAGGCGCAACCAAGGGTGGTAAATTTGCTATTCTATTTTTCGTGTCCGAATTCAAACTGAAAGCATAAAAATCGGGGTTTAAAGTTGCGCTGTAATCTTGGTTCTGATTGTTTGCGGATGATATATCCAGTACATTCTGATGAGGTTTTAAAGCTTTAACATTGGTTTGTGCACCAATGATAAACCACCTGTTTTTTTGCTTGGTGCTTTCTAAAAAAGCATTGATATTATGTGTGGCGGATGGAAGGTTATGCAGGATAATTAACCCGAAATCATCCGTATTTTTAGGCAAATCATCAGCGAAAGCTAAACTTACCTCGTAATTTTTATTGCTTTCAACCGCTTGTTTTAAGGCACTTATATCCGGATGAGGTGCATCTGCAACAAGCAATATTTTTTCTCTTCCATCCAAAACATCTACATAAATAGTCTGCTTATTGTTCTCGTTAGAAACCTCGTTCACAATTGGAAGTAGATTAAGAGCTATCTTTTGCACACCCTTTTTATCCGCATTAAGCGTGAATTTTAGGTTTTTCACTTCTTCATCTTTAGAAAAAGAAATCTGTTGTTGTTTAACCTGACCATCATTTGTGCTTAATTTAAGAATAGTGTTTGCGCCTTTTGCACCAAATGCTTTAACACTCACTTCAACTTGGTGGCTATTGCCTAAATAAACCAGCTGATTGTAGACGGGTGGCATTAATACTAAATCTTTTTTAGGGATTGTATCGCCCAGCGCTACCGTGTAAATAGGGAATTGAACCGCAGAAAGCTGAGTGATTGGGTTTGCCCCTTTATTGTAAATACCGTCTGTAGCAAGTATTAAAGCCCCAATATTGCTGTTTGAATTTTGTTGCGCTATAAAACTCAAAACACTTGAAATATCTGTTTGTTTCCCGGCTTCTTTAAAATCAAATCCGTTTTTAACTTCATTACTAAAATTCAGCACTTTCACATCGTAATCTTCACCTACTTTGTTTTGTAAATTTTTAAGGTTTTGATGATAAACTGAACTGTTGAAATCCTCTTGTGGGTTAAGTTTAACAGATAACGACGCATCCTGAGCGATAAAAATCACAGGTTTCTGCAAACGTTGCTTTTCATTTTTTATAAGCGGAGAAAGTAGAAGTAGTACCAAAAAGCTTACTGAAAGAAAGCGCATTGCGAAAAGTGCCTTTTTCAGCAATGGATTTTCAATGGTTGCCTTCCTGTAAAAAAACCAAGCATATAAAAATCCTAAAAGAAAGCTTGGAATTAACCACCAGATGCTTAAATCATTAAATACAAGGGAGAATAGTAAACGCATATTATTTAGTAAATATGCAGGTTTAGGATTGATAAAGAAAATATTAATAGCCTGAATTTGAAACAACTTATCAAGTTACGCATCATTTTTGTTTGATGAAGGCAAACTAAAACTAATTTTATTCGTTAAAAATAGATAATAAAAAAATTATGACTCAAGTAAAAGCATTCGCTGCTAAGAAAGCAGACGCTCCTTTAGCACCATTTCAATTAGATAGACGTGAAGTAGGAGAAACTGATGTAGAAATTGAAATTTTATTTTGTGGCGTTTGCCACTCCGATATCCATACTGCTCGTAATGAATGGGGCGGAACAATGTACCCAGTAGTTCCAGGGCATGAAATTGTAGGAAAAGTAAGTAAAATAGGTTCAAAAGTAACAAACCATAAAGTTGGTGACACTGTTGGTGTTGGATGCTTTGTAGACTCCTGTGGCCATTGTGGCAACTGCGAAGATGATTTGGAGCAGTATTGTGAAAACGGAAACTCGCAAACCTATAACGCGTATTTGCAAGACAAGAAAACCATTACCTACGGTGGCTATTCGAGCCATATTGTAGTTACAGAAAAGTTTGTTTTAAAAGTATCTGAAAAATTGGATTTGGCAGCTGTTGCTCCGCTTTTGTGCGCTGGTATAACAACCTATTCTCCATTAAAACATTGGAATTGCAAAAAAGGAGATAAAGTAGCAGTTGTTGGCTTAGGTGGTTTAGGGCACATGGCTGTGAAAATAGCATCTTCAATGGGTGCAGAAGTCACTATGTTGAGTCGCTCCCCAGAAAAAGCTAAAGATGCCGAAAAATTAGGTGCGCATCATTTTATGTTGACTACAGATGAGAACAACATGAAGAGTATGGCGGCTTCATTTGATCTGATCATAAATACCGTATCTGCAAAGCATGACTATAACGAATATTTGGCTTTATTAAAAACAAATGGAACGATGGTTTTGCTAGGTGTGCCACCAGAAGCATTACCCGTTGGAGCAGTTAATTTGATATTTGGCCGTAGAAGTTTAGCGGGTTCTTTGGTTGGTGGAATTAAGGAAACTCAAGAAATGCTAGACTATTGTGCCGAGCATAATATTGTTTCGGACATTGAACTGATAAATATTGACCAGATTAATGAAGCTTATGAGCGCACACTAAATGGTGATGTACATTATAGGTTTGTGATTGATATGGCGTCTTTGAAAAACTAAAAAGCTTAAATTCAAAACTAAAAAGCCCTCAGCTCATTATTGATTTGAGGGCTATTGTATTTTTAGATTCCACTACTCAATCTCGAAATTTGCGTTTACCACTGCTGTAATTTCCTTACGGATAGAACTCACATCGTTGATTCCGTAGTCGGAAGTCATGTTAGAGTTTTCTGGTGTGATTTGTAAAACACCCATTCTTGCGTTGGTTAAAGTCCCAAGACTTCTGTTTGTTGCTTCGGCTACTTTTT
>DASSWV010000543.1:0-3651 GCA_035704545.1 Pelobium sp. | reverse complement strand
ATTTCATAACAATCTGTTTATCTTGTCTTTATCATATAACCTAAAACCTATGAGTCGTAAATATAAAAGGGTGGCAGTATATCCTGCCGATCTTAAACGGTGGTCGGGAAAATCAGATAGTGCCGTTTATAGAGACTATTGTAAAGTTCAGGAAACATTGGGCTTAAACAAAGATGTTGTTTTAACCATCTATCATTTTAGGGATCTCCTTAAAATTACTTTAGATGATGTGGTGGATGGATTTTCTTTGGGTGAGGATGGCCCAGATTCATAATCGCCCGTTTATAAAGCTGCTCTCGCTTTAAAATTGTCAAATTAATTTATTCCCAATGCTTACTAAAGCCTTTGTAGTTTAAACAAAATGCTTTGTAAACAAAACAAAGCCCTTCATTGTCTACACAAAATGTAATGCAAGCACAGCAAATACTTTTGTAGGCGCATCAAAAGGCTTTGTAAACAAAACATAAACCTTTGTAGCCTAAACAAAATATATAGTAAACAAAACAAAGCTCTTTGTTTATTAAACAAACAGTTATGTAGGGGTTGCAATATTATATTTTCAGGTATTTAGCTATAAAATCTCCCATAATTTATCATTTCTTGTCAATTAATATGTTTTATATTAAAGTTTAATCATTTTAACCCGTTTCTGGTTATTTTCCCCAAAGGGTATTGTTTTGACAGAACGCATATTTAATTTAGGGTTAAGATTTGAGGAATACACCTCAATGTTACAACTAATTATATGAAGAATCAGAAACTGATTTTAGACTATGGCCGCTTATCTGATGCCAACCTCAACTTAAAGGCCATAAGCGTAGTTAGGGGACTAACGGATAATACCAATTTTCCGACTACTACACCAACGCTGGCCGATTTTACCTTATTACAGGTTGCATACGCCGATGCTTTAAACAACGCTTTATCTGGCAACAGGCAGTTTATTGCTTCAAAAAACAAAGTTAGAGAGGATTTATTGGCGGCCATGCGCCGTTTAGCAATGGATATTGATGCACAGGGCAATGGCAACAAGGCCATGCTGTTGAGCAGTGGCTTTGATTTAGCAAGCACAAACGAGGCTTCACCAAGTATCGATGTTCCTAATGATTTTAAAATTTTAGACGGCCTTAATTCTGGCGAACTAAAATTTAGCTGTAAAAGGGTGATTAACGCAGTTTCTTACCTTATAGAATATACCGATGAGCCGCCAGTAGAAACTACCCAATGGAAATTTGTACCTACCAGTACCAGAGAGTTTACGATAAAGGGTTTACGTAGCGGTTTAAGAATTTACGGACGTATGAAAGCAGTAGGCAGAAAAGGGCAAACGGCTAATTCTGATATTTTATCCAGATTGGTACAATAACTCCTTAATGTGTAAAGCGCTCTTTTATTTATTGCAGAAATTAATGGTTAAGGATGGAGCGCTAACTTCATCCTTTTTTTAGCTCTTCACCTGGTTTATTGCCTGCAAGATCAATAAATCTGCTCCATTAGTATAACGTAAGTTTTGGGTCTATCGACAATATTCGCTAGTGCGAACTTGTAGCTCGTACACTTTTACTTCTTGTACCAAGTCTATCTCTAAAACTCCCTTTCCGCCACTTTAATCAATTGCCTTATTGTATTTCAGTACTAAGGAACGAGCTACAAGCTCGCACCTGCTTGGGTACAAGCTCGCACCAGCTTGGCATTGGACTTGCGCTAGATGGCGAAATTTAAAACATCGTTAAACATGGTGCCTCTGCTCACTTCCTTCTTCATAAATCTTCTCAATTAAATCCGCATTTTTAGTCAATATCACTTTACGCTTTAAACTTAATTTGGGTGTCATTTCTTCTCCGTCAATTGTAAATTCATTTGCTAAAACTGCAAACTTTTTAATCCTCTCCCACTGTCCGAAACTGTCATTCAGTTTTTCAATCTCCATCCAAATTTTATCCAATACTTTCTCGTTTTTGATTAAATCTGCTGGTTTGTTTTCACTGATATTATTTCTGCGAGCCCAGGCTAAAAGCTTCTCAAAGTTGGGGACAATTAAAGCGGAAGGGAATTTTCTGTTTTCACCTAAAACCATTACCTGCTCTATATATACAGATTCTTTAAGTTTGTTTTCTAACACTTGCGGAGAAATGTATTTACCGCCAGCAGTTTTAAAAACTTCTTTTTTGCGATCTGTAATTGCTAAAAAGCCATCTTTAAGTTCACCAATATCACCAGTATGAAACCAGCCATCTGTAATTGCTTCGGCGGTGGCATCGGGTCTTTTATAATAGCCTTTCATTAGGTTTGGTCCTTTGGTTAAAATTTCGCCATCATCAGCAATTTTAACTTCCACATTCCCAAGCACTTTGCCAACTGTGCCAAACTTTGTTTGCCCGGGAAAGGGACCGTTTACGGCTATTACCGGTGATGTTTCTGTTAATCCATAACCTTCTAAAACCTTAATTCCAGCACCCCAAAAAACTCGGGCCAAACGCTCTTGCAAAGCAGCACCACCAGAAACAATGGCAATAATTTCTCCGCCTAAAGCAGCTTGCCACTTGCTAAAAATCAGTTTACGGGCTATCTTCAACTGTAATTCATAAAAGAATCCATTTTTTTCTTCTAACTCATATTTGTGACCGAGACTTAAAGCCCAAAAAAACAGTGCTTTTTTAACGCCTGTAAGCGCTTGGCCTTTTGCAACAATTTTATCATAAACTTTCTCCAGTAATCTTGGAACGGTTGTGAAACAGTGAGGTTTAACTTCTGAAAGGTTATCCACTATGGTCTCCATGCTTTCTGCATAATAAACAGATATACCCAGATAAAAATACATATAGCAAACCATCCGCTCAAAAATATGCGAAAGTGGCAAAAAGCTTAATGCCCTCCTAATTTCTTTCGGATACATTGGTGCTGAATATAATACATTGCTCATTAGGTTCTCATGCGTTAACATTACCCCTTTTGGCGTACCTGTAGTGCCAGAAGTGTATATTAAAGTCAGTAGATCATCCGCATTAATGGCAGATTTATGTGGCTCTAAATCTAATGAGGGGTTTTCTCGACCAAGTTTTTGTATCTCCGTCCAGTGTGGGGCTCCTTCTACCTCATCAAAGGTGTATATGGAAAGGTCAAGATTTAATTCTTTTTTAACGTTCTCTATCTTTTTAAAAAGCACCCCGTCTGAAACAAAGATTAACTTCACTTCCGCATCTTTTATAATAAAATCGATGTCCTTTTCTGAAAGAGTTGGGTACATGGGTACTTGGGCAGCGCCAATTTGCATAATTCCAAAGTCGCAAAAATTCCACTCGGGTCTGTTGGGCGACATAATGGCAACTTTATCATCTTTTTTTATCCCGATTTTTAAAAGCCCCCTACTGATATCATCGGCGTAACCGATAAAACCATCTATACTGTGCTTTTCCCAGTTACCTTTAACTTTTGATGCTAATACATCCTGACTATTGTATTTTTCTTTGTTGAACTTCAACAAGTCGAAAACTCTGCTTATTGTTTCCATATGGTTAAGAATTAAAGATTTATTGGTTTGTTTTGGCAGACAGCTGTGAAACTACCGTCTTAATCAAAAATAAAAAATTAATGGACAAAACCAAGGGAATAAACCATTTAAAGTTCAAAACCCTCAAGATTATTACGATT
>DASSWV010000539.1:0-2821 GCA_035704545.1 Pelobium sp. | reverse complement strand
CGCCATGAATGATTCTGATTTTATAAGTAAAAAACTAGATTACGATTATACCTATCTGGCTAATGTTTTTTCTGAGGTAAACGGCATTACCATACAGCAATTCGTTATCATTAACAAAATAGAAAGGGTAAAAGAATTACTGTTGTACGATGAGCTTAATCTAACAGAGATTGCCTACAAACTGCATTATAGCAGCGTAGCACATTTATCTAACCAGTTTAAAAAAGTTACCGGTCTTTCCCCGTCATTTTATAAACAACTGAAGCAAAAACGGATGGGCAACTTGGAAAATGTGTGATATGTGTAACATATTTTATTAGTTATGTAACATTTCGGGCTTTAAAACACCCAATTTTGCAGTGTGGGTAATTTCGTCCACATCAAATTTATCTTATGAAAAAATTATTACATCATGTTATAGCAGGCTTAGGCCTTTTATTGATCTCGGAGGTAAGCTTTGCCCAAACTGTTTTAAACAGTGCGGATAATTTCGTGGTATTTTCTGCTACCGGCGCTGTAGCTAATGTCGGCAACTCTCATCTTACGGGCAACGTAGGCGCAATAGATGGATCCGTAACAGTAGGCATAAACGTAGATGGAGTTATGCATGTAGATGACGGTGCAGCGACCACTGCCTCTCAAGATTTATTAGCTGCTTATACTTATTTGAGCAATCTTAATCCAACATTTCCTCCGCTATCACCAACAATAGGAAACAGTACTACGCTTCCCGCAGGTGTTTACGTAATAAACGAAGCCGCTGGATTTGTAGACGGAGAACTTACTTTAGATGCAGATAATGACCCAAATGCAAGATTCATCTTTCATATAATGGGTACGCTTAATACCTCTGCAAACACTAAAGTTATATTAACCAATGGCGCAGTAGCTTGTAATGTATTCTGGGTAACAGAAGGAGCTATAGATATAGGCGCTGGTACTATCATGAAAGGAAATGTAATAGCTGATAATGCCGCCATAAATATAGGACCGAATGTTAATTTGGAAGGAAGAGCATTGTCAACGAACGGTGCTATTAGTTTTACTGAATTAACTGCATACATGCCATTAGGCTGTGGGGTTCCGGAATTAACCGGTCCAGTTGCACCTACACTTGAATCTACTGTTTGTTATGCTTTGTTTTCTAGCACTGGCATGGTAACCAATACAGGTGCAGGTACTACAGCCATAACCGGCGATATAGGAACCAACTTTGGAACTACCACAGGTTACACATCTGCCAATGTAAATGGCACTATTCATTTAGTACCTGACGCTTCTACAGAAACTGCTAAGGATGATTTACTAAATGTAAATACCTATTTAAACAACCTTACTCCTGATATTAAGTTGTTGTACCCTGCTTCTTTTGGAAACGATCTTGTGCTTACGCCCCATACTTATCTTATGGACGGAACAACAACATTAACAGGTACGGTTACTTTTAATGCCCAAGACAATCCCAACGCCATATTTGTAGTTAAAGTGGATGGCCCTTTTTCGACTATCGCCTCGGCTAAAGTTATGTTGATTAATAACGCACAAGCTAAAAATGTGTTTTGGAAGGTTTCTGGAGCCGTAAACATCAGTACACTTTCTGATTTTAAAGGCACCATTGTAGGTAACGCATCAATTGACTTTGGAGAAGGCAGTATTTTGGAAGGAAGAGCCCTGACAACAAATGGAGCTATCAATACAAACACACTTCAAGCAGCAGTAACCGCTGGCTGTGCCGCACTTCCTGTTTCTTGGCTTTACTTCAAGGGTAAACCTGTTCAGAATAATGTAGTGTTAGAATGGGCAACCTCTAATGAAACAAATAACAATTTTTTTACTATTGAAAGAAGTGAGGATGGTGTTACATTTGAAAGCTTAGCAACAGTTAATGCGGCAACTATAACTAACACAACAAACAAATATTCTTTTAATACTATACAACCTTCTGATTTGTGTTATTATCGTATTTCTCAAACTGATTTAAACGGAGAAAAAGATTATTTCCACACTATATCAGTTAAAACTGGTTTAAGAGGCGGTTTTGAAGTAAAACATTTTATCAGTGAAAATAATATTTCCGTTCAGGTTATTGGTGCGCAAAAGGGCTCAGGCTCTCTTGAACTATATAATATAAATGGTCAAAAAATTTCAAGCAAAAAAATAGCTTTAACACCTGAAACTACTCTATACACTATAGCTAAACCTTCGCAAAAGGGCATATACTTGGTGTATATAACACGGGAAGGGAAAAAACTATATGCAGGCAAGATTTCTCTTTAGCAAACAGTTTTTAACACTAAAATCGACATAACTAATTTAGGAGTTCGCTAAAAAACGGGCTCCTAAATTTTTAAAACGCTTTTTTGATCATTACGTAAAATAGGTAGCCCAAAGCACCTAATTATCACCCATAGCTCTCAATTGGGATAAAGTACACTTATGAAAACCGGAGAACATCATCCGAGAAAATTGAGCTCGACATTTTAAATGCTGAAATCATTATAATAATTGATTGCAGAAGTAAAAAAAGTAAAGTGAGGTTATATCACCACATAAAATTGAAAACCAACACCATCACACATTGTAAAATCAACGTTCCGTCTAGGTAAAAGAAATAATAGTATTCATTTTTCTCCCACTCAGACTTAAATATCAGCCAACCAGTTAATACAGATGTTGTAGCCAAGCCAAAAAAATCAGCATCAAAACCTTTCTCTCTAAATAAAAAAAGCAACACAATGTAAGTGAGCAACATTAACTGGCAAAACAGATAGGCTTTCTTTTCTCCAAAAATGGTTGGGATGGTTTTAAGCTCGAACATTTT
>DASSWV010000475.1:0-2018 GCA_035704545.1 Pelobium sp. | reverse complement strand
GTATAAATTTTAAAATGATGAATTAAAGCTTCCATAGATTGCTTTATTTCAGTTTTTGTTGGGGCGCAAATCTTAGTATCGTTCGTTTTAATTAAACCATTAGGAATTTCATCAATACATTGGGATATGATATTTAAAGATTGTCTCATCTCTTGAATTCTGACTAAATATCGACTATAGCAATCGCCAGCGTCTCCAACAGGTACATCAAACTTTATTTGATTGTAAATTTCATAAGGCTGGCTTTTCCGTAAATCCCAATTTATACCGGAACCTCTTAACATCACACCGCTAAAGCCCCAGTCCATAGCATCTTTTGCAGTAACTACACCAATTTCAACGAGTCTTTGTTTCCAAATTCGGTTTTCTGTAAGCATTTCTTCAATTTCGTTCAATCTTACGGTAAATTGTTCGATAAAAATAGATATATCAGACAATAAACCCATAGGTATATCGTATTGCACTCCTCCGGGACGAAAATATGCCGCATGCATTCTAGCACCTGAAACTCTTTCATAAAATTCCATAAGTTTTTCTCTTTCTTCAAATCCCCAAAGCATAGGTGTCATAGCTCCTACATCCATCGCGTGGCAACCCACAGCTAACAAATGGTTCAATATTCGAGTAATTTCGGCAAAGATAACTCGAATAAATTGAGCACGCTCCGGTATTTTTGCATTTGTTAATTGTTCGATAGCCAAACAATACGAGTGCTCTTGAGAAAGCATAGAAACGTAGTCTAACCGATCAAAATAAGGTAACGCTTGTAAATAGTTTTTATATTCAATTAATTTTTCGGTACCCCGATGCAATAAACCTATGTGGGGAGTTGCTTTCACAATGGTCTCACCTTTTAATTCTAACAACAACCTAAGAACACCATGAGCCGCTGGGTGTTGCGGTCCAAAATTTAAAGTAAAGTTTTTTACTCTTTTAGCGCACGCCTTTTTTTTTAAACTCATATTGAAAATAAGCCTAAGTAGACTTGAACTACTGACCTTGCGCTTATCAGGCACATACTCTAACCAACTGAGCTACAGGCTTTATAAAATTTTTTAGCTAATTAAATTTTTAATTAAACTCAAGATTAGTCATAATTAAATAATGGTATTGTACAGATGACATTGCTAAAACAACAATAGGCATAAAACCGTGGTTTACACCACAAATTTCACTGCACTGACCAAAAAAAACTCCAAATCGTTTTATAAACAAATTAGCCTGATTTAATCGTCCTGGGCAGGCATCTACTTTTACACCAAATGATGGTATAGTCCAGCTATGTAATACATCAACAGCTGTAATTAGTAATCTTAAATGAGTATTCGTAGGTAATACAACTCGCTTATTTGTCTCTAAAGTTCTAAAAAAACCTGTAGAGCTATTTTCTTTTAATGCTTCGTTCGTTAGCATATAACTTGAATATTTTAAATTTTGAGTATCAGAACACAAATTAAAATCAGAAATCTCGTAACTCCAATACCATTGGTGGCCTAAAATTTTTAAAGTCAATTCTGGGTTTGAAATTTCATCTAAACTATATAATAAAGAAAAAGACGGCGAAGCTAAACTTAAAAGAATTAAAGCAGGAATAGAAGTCCAAATAATTTCGATAATATTTGAATGAGTGAAATTTTCAACCTGACTGTTATCCATTTCAGAAAAATTAGTTAGTATCACCATTAAAAGCCAAGCTACTAATGATACGATACCGATAATAACAAACAACAGATGTAAATTAAACAGGTAAATTCCTTCCATTGTTGTTGTTGCAGGATCTTGAAATCCTAGTTGAGATATAGAAGCACTGTCACCAACCCAATTTAATGAAGAATAATTCACCAAAAATATTAAATAGAACAACATATAAACGGAAAATTAATCTCAATCAAAAAAATTATGAATAGGGTCACCTTCGGGTATAAAAATTAACAATAATACGCGATCGTTTAGTTTAACTGAAAAGTTATAAAGTTGACTAAATAGTCTTTCTGACTAAGCGCAAGGTGGGTACTTAC
>DASSWV010000408.1:0-5093 GCA_035704545.1 Pelobium sp. | reverse complement strand
TTAACGGGTAAAGTGCCTAATGGAAATCTTTTTGCAAAAGCTCCACCTGATGAATAAGCTACAATTAATTCACTACCATTTGAAATAATACTGGTATACTCTGCTGTTCTTGCTGAAAATCCTGCCGTTCCTACTGCTTCCCAAGCCGTTCCCCCTGCATTCAGCTTCATCACTGTAGCTTTAAAACCGTTTTCTGCGTCACGGTATACTACATAGGGTGTTGTGCCATTAAAGGCTATGCTGGTAAATTCTGCTGTTCCTGCTGAAAAACCTGACGTTCCTACTGCTTCCCAAGCCGTTCCTCCTGCATTCAGCTTCATCACTGTAGCTTTATTACTGTTTCCTATGTCTGTATATACCACATAGGGAGTTGTGCCATTAAAGGCTATGCTGGTATGAGCTACTTGTCCTGCTGAAAAACCTGCCGTTCCTACTGCTTCCCAAGCCGTTCCTACTGCATTCAGCTTCATCACTGTAGCTTTTCCACCGTTTCCTCCGTCTGTATATACCACATAGGGGGTTGTGCCATTAAAGGCAATATTGGTATTAACTGCTAATCCTGCTGAAAAACCTGCCGCTCCTACTACTTCCCAAGCCGTTCCCCCTGCATTCAGCTTCATCACTGTTGCTTTATTGCTGTTAGCCCCGTCTGTATATACTACATAGGGGGTACTCCCATTAAAGGCTATACTGGTATAATCTGCTGTTCCATAACTAACTTGGTCAAAATCATTTGGGCCTAATGGTTGCCAGGTTTGGGCTTTGACAAAAAAACAGGTGAACAAAAAAAGTAAGGTTAATTTTATTTTCATAGCTAAAAAATTTTTAAGCGTAAATATAATTATTCTAACATTTATAAACAACACCAATTTTTAGGGTATATCTTTATCAATTAACCTTTTCGCCTTTTCCATTACCACATCCCTTTTCTCCAACACATCGCTAAAACTCTCCTTAACCTCCACATCTGGGAAAACCCCTCTTCCATAAAGCGCTCTCTTTTTATAAAGCTTAATTTCTTTTAAAGGTAACCTCAACTTTAATCCTGTATTGGGTAGGTTTACAAAAGGTATTCGTCCGGCAGAACATTGATTGTAACCTCCTCCGGTTTCTTCTCCTATAAATGTTCCTCTTTTTACAGATTGTAAGTTTGCAGATAATAATGAAGTTGCAGAAAATGAATATCCATTTATCAATACTATTAATTCTCCCTTAAAACCATGTTTTATAGGTTTTTGTATATGATTTGTAGGAATGTAGCTATAATAACCAAGAGAATCTTTCCTTTCTAAAATTAGCTTTGATAAGAAAATAAAGGGGTAGAAAGTATTTATTAGTACCTTTTCAATTATATTATTATCCTCATATTTTATCCGTTTCAGGTAAGAGTTTTTTGTATATGCCTTTCCGGTAAATTGATGAGGTTGGCTGTATAAATACCTGAACAACCTGTTACAATTCAATAAATTTCCACCTCCATTGTTTCTTAAATCTAAGATCAAATGCGCTGTATTTTTTTCTTCTAGTGCTTTAAAACTCTCTCTAAAAAACCTACTAAAATTAGCTTGTTTAAAAGCGAAACTTTTAACCGTCATAATCGCTGTTTGGTTTAATACCGAATCATATTTTAAAGCTAAAAATGGTGATCCAAACTTATCAACGCCTTTGTATCTATTTTTTCTTTTCAACTTTTTAGCAGCCTTATCAGCTATTTTCTTTACACTAACTTCTTCTGGCGTTAACAACTTTTTTTCTTCTTTTACTGGCTTAATAGTATTTACCGTGTAATAGTAGGTGCTGTCCGCTTTTTCTAGAAATAGTTTTATAGAATCACTTTTTCCGTAGTTTAGGTAATAATAAGGTTCAAAAAATCTGCTGAGTACCGCAGGATAAAATGTTTGGTTGTATCCATCAGATGCAAATAAACCTTTGGCTTTATTAATTACCTTTGAAACGGGTACATCTTCTATCTTTAATACTTCGGCTCCAGTAAGTTGATTTTCTAATTTCTTTTTATTAACCGATTTTATAAACAACCGGTTGTTATCTACGAAAAAATTAAGCTGAGAGAGCGGACGGTCACCAATTTTTTTAAGACTATCTTTTTTAAATTTATTCAATTTTATCCCAGGATAAACTAAACGGGTATGTCCACATTTAACTGAAGCAACTATAGGTGCTAATTGCCTATAAAATTCAAGCGTAGTTGCAGAATCTTTTATCGTCTTTTTTAGGCTATCGAACTTAAAATCTAACTCTTTTTTATCGATGTACCAATAAAGTCCCGGATGATGTTTTTTTAAAGAGTTTTTAACTATGGATAAGTCTGTTTTTTGTTCTTCTACAGAATGTTGTGAAGTAATTTTTTTGTTGAATGCTTTTTTGGAGGTGCAGGAAAAAAGAAATATGATGAATAGGAGAGAGATAAGTTTTATTTTCATTTACTCACTATGTTATATCTTTTTAAAAGAGATACTAAACTTTAAACATATCTAAAGAAGAAATATTACCCATATAGTTACCTACTTGTGAGATGTCTCGTATCTTCGACATCACGGCATAAAACTTAAAACCTATTACTTAAACCTTTTCCTTACAACCCCAACTCCGCAGAAATCTGCAACATTCTTTCAATCGGTAACCTAGCTCTTTCTATAATTTCACGTGGAACATCAATTTCTGGTTGTTCATTTTTTAAGCATAAGTATAACTTTTCCAATGTATTACGTTTCATGTGCGGACAGTCATTACAAGCACAGGCGTTATTTGGTGGCGCTGGAATAAAAGTTTTATCAGGACAGGATTTTTCCATCTGGTGGATAATTCCCGATTCTGTTGCTACAATAAATTCCTTTGCTGAATTATTGATGGTGTAGTTTAACAAACCTGTGGTTGAACCAACGTAATCTGCCATTTCTAATACTGCATCCTCACACTCGGGGTGCGCAATAAATTTAGCTTCTGGATGGCGTTGTTTTAATTTGGTAATCTTTTCCCTGGCAAAAATCTCATGCACCATACACGCACCATTCCACAAAACCATATCACGCCCGGTTTTTTTAATTACATAAGCGCCTAAGTTTTTATCTGGACCAAAGATTATTTTTTGATCTGCCGGCAAGCTGTTTACAATTTGCACTGCATTACTAGAGGTACACACAATATCGCTCAATGCTTTAAGTTCGGCGGTACAGTTTACATAAGTAATTACCAGGTGGTCAGGATATTTTTCTTTAAACTTTTTAAATAAATGTGGCGGACAGCTATCAGATAAAGAACAACCTGCCTTAGCATCTGGCAATAAAACCTTTTTATCTGGCGATAAAATCTTAGCGGTTTCTGCCATAAAATGTACACCAGCAGAAACAATTAAGTTAGCATCAGTTTTAGCAGCTTCTTGCGAAAGCCCTAAACTATCACCAATATAATCTGCAACATCTTGTATATCAGATTCTTGATAGTAATGCGCTAATATTACTGCATTTTTTTCTTTCTTTAATCTGTCTATCTCTGCAAACAGATCTAAGGTTGGGTCAATGTGCTCATCAACAAAACCTTTTATATTTATTTCTTCTGCTATATTCATTTTCGTTGGTCAAATGTATAAAATCAAAATTTAGCTTTTTCCACTATCCTAATAACAAACAATTTTTTTATATAAGAAGAAGTTATTACTTATTAAGGTGTTAGTTTGGTGTATAAGTTGAAAGCTTTTTGTTTTGATATATGAGTATTAAAAATATGTTAACAGTTTGTTAACATATTGCAGTTTGTATTGATTTGATTTCTAGGCACTTTAAATTTACCTATTTTATTTTTTTATTTTTTTCCTGTTAACGCTTTATAAAATTAAATCGTTAGTTATTGTTGTAATTTGTGTAGAGTAATAAAGCAAAGTATTACTAGTTTTTAATAAATGTGCATCTTATCCACAATTATTAAAAGTTTTAACTATTTGTTTACACAAAATTAACACCTTTATATAGTTTATTCACATTAAATATTAATTACGAGTTGCATATTTATTTATAGAAATGAAAAATGTTGATTACTTAGTTATAGGATCTGGTATTGCAGGGTTGAGTTTTGCACTTAAGGCTGCCCAGCATGGTAAGGTTCTGATAGTTACAAAATCTAATGAAGACGAATCTAACACTAAGTATGCCCAAGGCGGAGTTGCTGTGGTTGTGGATAAAGTTGGTGATTCTTTTGAAAAGCATATTTCTGATACTTTAATTGCGGGTGATGGCTTGTGCAATAGAGATATTGTAGAAATTGTTGTAAAAGAAGGGCCTGATAGAATTAATGAAATTATTAAGTACGGAACCCAGTTTGATAAAAACGAAGGCGGTTCTTACGATTTAGGAAGAGAAGGTGGCCACTCTGAAAATAGGGTATTACATTATAAGGATGTAACCGGGTTTGAGATTGAAAGAGCGCTCTTGAATGAAATCCATGAGAACCCAAATATTGAAATATTGACTCATTATTTTGTAGTCGATTTGATTACACAGCACCATTTAGGTGTGCATGTAACCCGGCGATCAGAAGATATAAAATGTTTTGGCGCCTATGCTTTCGATACAAAGACAGGGAAGGTAGAAAAGTTTTTGGCAAAGGTAACTTTGTTAGCAGCTGGTGGTGCCGGGCATATTTACAGCTCTACAACTAATCCGGTAATTGCTACAGGTGATGGTGTGGCAATGGCTTATCGGGCTAAAGCCAGAATAAGAAACATGGAATTTATGCAGTTTCATCCTACAGCTTTGTATAATCCGGGAGAGTATCCATCTTTTTTAATTTCTGAAGCGGTACGCGGTTTTGGAGGTATTTTAAAAAGAGCTAACGGTAAAGAATTTATGTATGAGTATGATGAGCGTGGCTCTTTAGCCCCTCGAGATATTGTAGCCAGGGCGATTGATAATGAAATGAAAAAATCTGGTCACGATTTCGTCTATCTGGATATTACTCATCGAAAAAAAGCAGATATACTTTCTCATTTCCCTAATATTTATGCCAAGTGTTTATCTATTGGTTTAGATATGACAAAGGACATGATTCCGGTTACACCAGCTTGCCATTACATGTGTGGA
>DASSWV010000331.1:0-3313 GCA_035704545.1 Pelobium sp. | reverse complement strand
TCACCACCGCCAGAAAAACGACCGAAACGGGTTCCTCCAGTGCCTAAAGCCCAACTTGGGATTGCTATTTGAAAATCTCTCAGCTTTTGAATATTTGCATCAGCTCCTTCATTTTCTTCTAAAAAGTTAGCTAATTTCTTTTTGTGCTTTGACGCTAAACTTTCGTTATGCGCTGCAATTACATTTTTGTCTAATTTCATAATTGGTTGTTATGATGAAGAGCTTTCAAAATTCCAAATTGTCAAATTAAGCGGAATTGAAGAAGTGGCTTCGACTCCGCTCAGCCTGACAAAATAGATATTTTTGAGCCTCGTTAATTCATATTTATTTCCACAATTCCTCTCCTTCGGAGAGATTAGGTGTGGCTTTTACCTTGCAAAAGCCATTGCCACCCCGCCATCAACGTTCAGCATATTACCAGTTGATTTTGACAATAAACCACCAGTGAATGCAAAACAAGCGTTTGCAATATCAACCGGAAGAATGATTTTATTTAGCAATGTTCTTTTTGCATAATAAGCCGGAAGTTCTGCTACGGTAATTCCGTAAGCTTTCGCTCTTCCTTCTGCCCATCCGCCTGCCCAAATATTGCTGTCACTAATTACAGCATCAGGGTTAACTACGTTTACTCTAATCCCAGCCGCACCTAGTTCCGCTGCATTTAACCTGCTTAAGTGTAACTGCGCCGCTTTTGCGCTTCCGTAACCTGCGTTATTTGGACCGCTAACGAGTGCATTTTTACTTACAATATTGATAATGTCTCCACCAATATCTTGCTTTTTCATCACTTTTGTGGCAGCTTGGGTAACTAAAAACTGACCTTTTACCAATACATCATACAATAAATCCCAATCTTTTTGAGCGTGATCTTCAATGGTTTTAGAAATAGATAAACCAGCGTTGTTCACAATGATATCCACACCACCAAAAGCTAAAGATGCAACCTTCATTGCTTCTTCAATTTGGGTTTGGTTAGTTACATCTAAAGTTGCGGTTGCATAAGCATCTTTTCCGAAGTCCTTTTTAAACTCTTCGCCTGCTTCCGCTAAACGCTCCTCGTTCATGTCGTTCAAGATTACACATGCACCTTCTTCCACAAATTTTCTGGCAATTGCTTTTCCAATTCCACCAGCGCTACCGGTTATCATGGCAACCCTGCCAGATAAAGCTTTTGGTTTGGGCATACGTTGTAGTTTTGCTTCTTCTAGCAACCAGTATTCGATGTTGAAAGCTTCTTGGCGAGGTAAAGAAGTATATTCAGAAACTGCTTCTGCACCTTTCATTACGTTGATGGCGTTGGTATAAAATTCTGCGGCAACACGAGCAGTTTGTTTATCTTTTGAAAAAGAGAACATTCCAACACCGGGATAAATAATAATTACCGGGTTTGCATCGCGGATTGCAGGACTATTAGCATGTTTTGCATTCTCATAATAATCAGCGTACATTTTACGGTAAGCCTCAAAAGCTGGAGCTAATTTTTCTTTGATCGCTTTAACGTCGCTTAAATCTTCATCTGTAGCTAAATCTAAAACCAAAGGGCTAATCTTAGTTCTTAAAAAGTGATCTGGACAGCTAGTGCCCATTGGTGCTAATCTTTCTAAATCGTTAGAGTTGATATACTCTAAAACACGGTCATCATCAGTGAAATGGCCAATCATAGAACGTTCGCTTGAACAGAAACCTCTTAATATCGGAGCTAGTTCTGCCGCTTTGTTTAATCTTTCGCCTTTAATTAAACTTTGGATTTTTTGTCCGCCAAAAACAGGACCTTTTTTACCGTAGTTCTGCGCTAAGTATTCCGCACATTTCTCCACAACTTCTAAAGTATTCACGTAACTTTCGTAAGCTGTATCGCCCCAAGTGAATAAACCATGAGACCCCAACATAATCCCTTTAATTCCAGGGTTTTTATCTAAACATTCTTTCAACTGTAAGCCTAAATCAAAACCTGGTTTTTGCCAAGGCACCCAACCGATAGCTCCGTTAAACAATTCCTGAGTTATTTTTTCTCCGTCTTTTGCCGCCGCAATGGCAATAGCTGCATCTGGGTGTAAATGATCTATATGTGCAAAAGGTAAAAAACCATGTAAAGGCGTATCAATAGAAGGTGCTTTGGAAGCTAAATCGTAGATACAGTGGTTAAATAGCTCAACCATTTCATCCTCATGCTCAATTCCTCGGTAAACATTTTTTAAAGCTCTTAGCCTGTCAACATATAATGCTGCCAAACCGCTTTTTTTCAAAGTCCCTATATCTCCACCAGATCCTTTGATCCACATGATTTCAGTTTCTTGACCGGTTAAGGGATCTTTTGCTGTTGCTTTACATGATGTATTTCCACCGCCATAATTGGTAAGCCTCAGATCTGCTCCTAACAAGTTTGAACGGTAAATTAACAATGCTACCTCATCTCCCGCAAGTTTGGCCGCTTCAGCCTCGTCCCACAAATAGCTTACATGTTTAAAAGAAGTGTTATTTAATGACATATTGTTTTGATAATGATTGTTTTCTATTTTAGTGAATTTCCGTATCCTACAACTAGGATAGATATTAATATGATAATGATTCCGACGATTACCGTTCCCAAGGTTTTAGTGCGGACGCCTTTCCATTCATTTAAAATAAGCCCCCAAAGGTTGGCTACTAAAATGATGAATGCCATGTGTAAGATCCATGAGCTTGCGCCGTTCCCTAGAAAGCTTTCTCCCATTCCATAGAAAAAAAACTGCAAAAACCACGTTGTACCTGCTAATGCCGAGAAAATATAATTTTTTGTTAACGGCGTTTTTTTATTGGTGTAATCTACAAAGCTTTTATTGCGACTATTTAAAACCATGCACCAGATAAAGTTCACCAATAAACCGCCCCACATAATGATGATGTAGGTAACATTGTTTTGGTACAAAAACTCACCCTGACCAGGGTTTGCGCTTTTCCAGGTAGCGTTTGCTACATCTGCCATTGATTTCCCTGCGTCTATCCCGAAGGCAAAACAGGCGCTTAATATGCCAGAAACAATGGCAACAAATAAACCTAAGCCAATTTTGAACTCTGTGCCAGATGCGTCTTTTTCTGCACTTCCTAAATCCTTATCTTTCATCCCTCCGGCTTTTCCGCAAACTACAATGCCTACGATACAGATAAAGAGACCTAACAATACCAACTGCCCCCAAGTGGAACCAGCAATCATGCTAATAGAATCTTTACCGGGTTCTGGGTAATACTCATAAAATATAGAAGGAACTAAGGCTCCAAATACTGAGCATAGACCCAAAATAATTGAACTTCCGAGCGCAACTCCTAAGTATCT